>JACRFB010000009.1 GCA_016218045.1 Ignavibacteriota bacterium | reverse complement strand
GATTGATGCACGCGGCAAGGAGGTGGTGAACAACTACGAGCCCGGGTCCAGCCGCGTGGTGTCCATCACGCGGACCGGGGAAACGCGCGATTACACGTTCACGTACGGGCTGGAGGGTGACGCCAATAGAGCAACCGGGCGCATCCTGCGCTCGCAGGATGAGGACGGCGAGGAGACGTACGTCTACAACGCGCTGGGCGCGACGACGAAGATCACGCGGAAGTTGCTCACCGACGAGGTGTTCGAAACGACGTTTGACTACGACAGCTTCAACCGCGTCAGGTCCATCACGTATCCGGACGGCGAAGTAGTCCAGTACCAGTACGACGCTGCCGGCCAGGTGCGTCACGCGGCGTCCACGCAGGCCTTGTACGTCAGCGGCATCCTCTACGACGAGCTTGGTCAGCGAAAGACGGTCACCTACGGGAACGGCGTGGTGGAGAACTTTACGATTGATCCCTACACGCGTCGGGTGACGGGCATCAAGTCAGGAGCGTTCCAGGACCTCACGTTGGTCTATGACGACGTCAACAACATCACGTCCATCACCGACCCGGGCTCACTGAGCCGCTCGCTTGAATATGACGCGCTCAATCGCCTCACCAGCGACAGGATGCGCGTGACGGCGGGGGACGGAACCTACAAGCAGCACATCAGCACGTTCACGTTCGACAAGCTGCACCGGATGCGCACGCAGGTGCAGGACGTGAGCACGGAAGTTGGAGCGGTACCGGCGGACAGTCACAACTGGACGTACCAGTACGCGCGCACGCCGCACGCCGTCAGCGGGGTTACCGGGCCCGGTACGCTGTTTGAGTACCGGCACGACCTCGCCGGGAACATGGAGTATTCCAAGCAGGGCAGCGACGTCCGCAACATCAGTTGGACCGCGGACGGATTTGAGCGCGAACACAGGCGCGGCGCGAGCACCACGACGTATTCGTATGATTCCAATGCGCAACGCCGGGCGAAGAACGTTGACGGTGTGGTGACGCATTACCTCGGTCCGCATGTCACCAAGAGCGCGGTGGGGTTGAGCAAGCACGTGTTCGTTGGCCAGCAACGCGTGGCGACGGCGATTGGGGACAATCGCGTTTTCTATCACACGGACCACATCGGCACGACGTCAGTGTTGACGGACAAGGACGGTGCAATCAGGCAGAAGGTGTGGTTGTACACGTATGGCAGTGAGTTCCATCACGTCGATGGTACGTCGCTGGCGTTGATGGACCAGCGGTTCCTCCTAACGGGGAAGGAGTGGGACGCGGAGAGCGGGGACTACTACTTCGGGTGGCGGTATCTGGCGTCAGATATTGCGACGTGGCGGAGTGCGGACCCGGAGTGGGCCAAGCAGGGGCCCGCTGGGTTGAGCCTCTACCTGCCCATGGCGGGTAATCCCGTGCGCAACGTCGATCCTGACGGACGCGCGTTGGATGACATCAGAGATTACGCCCGCGTTCTGTGGGGCGGTGAGGATGCATGGCAGGAGTCCGACTTCAACGACTACAATGAGAACCCAACTGCCCATACTGCTGGTCTGCTGGGTACGTTGGCCGGCGGTTCGGTCATTGGTGGCCTGATCGGCGGAGGCACCGCTGGTGTGGTGGGGCGAGGTGTCGTTGGCGGCACGCGGATTGCCGCCGCCTACGCAACAAATGGCGCTGTCGGGGGAACGACGTTGGCCGCGGACACCGCAGCCGTTGTCGAGACTGCCGCTGTACTTGGTGGCGAAACCGCAGTTGCTGGCGGTGTCAAAGCCGGCTGTTTTGTTTCAGGAACATTGGTTGCGGTTCCCGGTGGACGCACGCCGATTGAAGGCATTCATGTTGGCGATATCGTCAAGGCGTACGACCCTCTCACCGAGCAAGTCGCGGACGCAGTCGTTGAGAATGTCTTCACAACCCTCAGCGATCATACGATTGAGATATCACTTGAAGGTGGTGTTGAGATTGTAACGACGTCAGAGCATCCGTTTTGGGTTGTCCAGAAAGGATGGGCGCCGGCACGCGCCATAACGGTCGACGATGTGCTTCTCCAGAGTAACGGACAGGGGTCCGTCGTGGAACGTGTTCGCATAACGGATAGCTCAGTCCAAGTATTCAACATATCTGTGAATAGTGTTCATACGTTCTTTGTCTCAAGTGATGAAGTGTTGGTTCATAACAAGGCCGCCCGTGACCTGCGTTTTCCGCCGGTGGCGACGCCGAAAGCTGCCGTTCCTTATAAACGTCCCTCAGGATCAACAACGCCCGCTCAGCGAGCGTCTGTACAGGGCAAGCCATGTGTAAAGTGCGGCGCCGAAGCAAAGAAGATGGTGGCTGGTCACAAGAATGCGTTGGTGAAGGAACACTACGAAACAGGAACCATCGACAAAGAGAAGATGCGTGCGGCAGGCGCGGTCCAACCGGAGTGCCCGACATGTTCTGCTCGCGAAGGGGCCGACATGTCCAGGTACTCTCGTGAGCAGAAGGCGCTATTGGAGGGCAAGGAGCAATGACATCGGAGCAGGCCGAAGTGTGTCGGAAGTATGGCGTCGAGCCGTGCGAGCCGTTAGCAACAGAGAAGGTCGGGATTGCCAGAAACGTGCTCGAAGGTGTGTTGCCGATTAATGGCCTGCGACATCGGCCATCTGTGGATACGTGTGGTTGGTATATTTGGGGCGGAGGCGAGATTCCTGATCACGACAACTTCTTCGTGCCTCTTCATGTATCTCATCTTGGTGAATGGTGTCCTTCTGCTGTACGGTTTCTTGCGTTGCCGCCTGGCTTTCGTTTTCTTGTTGCTGAGGGTTACGAAGATGTCTGGCGCGACGAAGGACTCCTGTAGTGTGTTGCCCCACCCGGAACGTGAGTTCTGCAGCCGCCGCGGATAAGTATGGCCTTGACGAGTTCGGGCGGATGAAGACCGTCACGGCACCCGGCGAAGGCAAGCCGGATATCACCATGTCGTACGCCGGCAAGCGCGCCATCACAATCCACAAGGCGCCTCCAGGGGTAGAAGTGTCAGACCCGCTCGATCTGGCCATCCCGACGGCGCCCGTCACCATCCAGGCGGTGGATGGGCTCGGCCAGCCGGTGTGGACCGCGAAGACCGCCGTGGTGGACGGTGCGCCGACGTATGCGGTGGCCAACCGCGCGCTGAAGGACGGTCTGGGGCGGCCGCGCGTTGCCGGCCTGGTGCAGGCGGTGTCCTTTGCAGCGCTGGCGTCGCTGGTGACGGCGGATGCGTCCCCGGCCTTGTTTGCGCCAACGCGGACGGACGTGGACGACAAGGACCGCCCCACGTACGTGTACGAGCCTCAGGCGGCACCGTCAGAGGCCTCCCGCGTGTCGCGCAAGGAGTACAGCGCGGCCAACGGGCGGCTGCGCACGGATGCGTACGACGCGAAGAACAACCACACGGCCACCGTGCAGGATTCGGCGGGGAACACGGTGGAGGTGTGGGAGTACAATGGCGCGGAGATTGGCACCGTCACGTACGTCTTTGATGCGCTCAAGCAGGTCACGCGCATTGAGGACGCGGAGCGGCCAAATCCGAACGTCACGACGATCACCTACGACGGCCTCGGCCGGCAGAGCAGCGTGACGACGCCGGACACGGGGACAACGACGTTTGAGTATGACTCCGTTGGGCGGCTCAAGAAG
>JACRFB010000008.1 GCA_016218045.1 Ignavibacteriota bacterium | reverse complement strand
CGTTGTGGGTGTGCGGTATTACTACGCGCAGGAAAACGACGGCCGCCCGGTGCTGGTGCTGGTGGGCGTCGGCAGCGACGGCAACGACATGGTGGAAGGATTCGTGCTCGAGCGCAGCATTCCGTGCCCGCCGTACTGCGGTTTCTTCAACGAACTCAACAGCTAATTCCCTCATTGGCTTCCATTATCGCTTCCCCGCGCTGTTGACTGCGCGGGGAAAGCGGTCTATTTTTGTTCCGGTGTCCGGCGCTCGCGCCTTCATACACCATCAACTCCGGCCTGAGCCGCCCGGGATTTTGTGCCGCGGTTTTTCGGCAGAATGGACAACGGACTGTGTCTGACCAATCTTCTTATCGCTTTCCCTATCATTACATCCCCGCGTTCCTCACGCTGGCGCTGCTGATCGTGTGGATACTGCGCTGGATCAATCCTCCGCCCGGCGTTCCAGAGATGCCCGCGGTGTTCAGGATCGCGCGCTTCTCCAACCTTCTTCCATGTTTTCTCGGCTTCTTTTTGCTGCCATCGCTTTCACGGGATTTACGTATCCTTCTTGCCCTGGTCTCGGCGGGAGTTTTGGGGGAAGTGGCGACGTGGATCGCCATTGATTATGTGAGTACAAATCCTCAGGACATGAACCTCCTCTGGATCTTCCATATCTTCACCATAGCGGAATTTATTTTCCTGATGATGATCTTCAATACCTGGCACATGGGAAGACGCAGCAGGAAGGCAGTGTCAATTGCCGGCCCTGTGGTATTGGTGATATTGATAGCTGCGAAAATGTACCAGGGTATCAAGGGCACAGAGCAGTTCGACAGTTTTGCGACAACAATAGAAGGTATAGTCGTTGTCACGCTTGCCGTGCTCACGCTGATCTATCTGACCAGTGACGATATCGTTCACATTTTTGAGGACCCACGCTTTTGGGTTGTATCAGCTATTATGTTTTATTTTGCGGGAAACTTGATCATTTTCGCGTTGGGACAAGAAGCGCTCGGTGTTCTTCGCGCAGACAATACCACAGAGGCGATTTGGACCATGCATTCCGCGCTCAACATCACGGCCAACTGTTTGTACGCATACTCGTTCTATCTCAGCCATAAAAAATTGAGAGCAGCCTCCGCGTGAACCTTCTGGAGGTAATACTCCCGACTTCGGCACTGCTGCTTGTCCTGACGGTGGGCATCATCGTCATTATTGTGATTCAGCAGCGGCGCCTGTTCGCCATCCAGCAGCACAACCTCGAAGTGCTCACCGAGAGCGAGGAGCGTTACAGGCGTCTTGTCAACTACTCGCCATTTCCGATGGCAGTGCTCATCGCGGGTGTATTCCAGTATGTGAATGACGCCGGTGCGCGGCTGTTCGGCGCGGCCGATCCGCAGGAACTCATACAGAAGCCGTTGTCGGACTACGGGCGGACCTCGTTTTATGAGCACGCGCAGGAACGTATCGCGCAGTTCATTCAGGACCCCGGCGAGATCACCTTCATCGAGGAAAAATTCGTCAGGCACGACGGCCAGGTGATCGACATCGAGGTTACGGCGATTCCGATCACGTACGATGGACGCGATGCGGTCCAGATCGTCATTCGTGATATCACCGAACGCAAGAGGGCCGAGTCCGAAATTATCGCTGCAAAGGAACGTGCCGAACAGTCGGACCGACTCAAGGATGCGTTCATCGCAAACATCTCACACGAGATACGAACGCCTCTCAACGTTATTTTGGGCTACAGCTCGCTGATCATGGCCGAACTTGCGGACCGGATACGCAGCGAAGAGCTCACCTTCTTCGAGAGCATCGAACGCGGCGGCCAGCGGCTGATGCGCACTGTCGAGCACATTCTCAACATCTCCAGCATCCAGGCCGGGACGTTCGAGCTGCATCCCGAACCGCTCGACGTCAACCTGCGGGTCGAAAAGCTGGTATTGGATCTGCGGTCGCTCGCGACGGAAAAGGGATTGACGATCGACACGATCAACGAGAATCCCGGAGCGATGATCATCGCTGACAGGTATTGCCTCGATCAGGCGTTGACGAACCTGATCGAGAACGCAATCAAGTTCACCAACCGCGGCGGGGTTACAGTTAGAACGTACAAGCAGGACCGGCGTGTATGTATCGAGGTTTCCGACACGGGTATCGGAATCTCGGCCGAGTACCTGCCCAAGGTGTTCAACGTATTCTCCCAGGAGATCATCGGCTACACACGGCCTTTCGAAGGACTCGGTCTCGGCCTTGCCCTCACAAAGCGTTACGTGGAATTCAATTCCGGCAGCATCACCGTCAAGAGCCGGAAGGGCATGGGAACGACATTCACGTTGCGTTTCCTCTCGGCGCAGGCCTCCGAAGGATTCCAGGAGGAGCTTCCGCTGCAAGCGCCGGCGCAGGAAGATGCCGTCGCCATTCCGGGTCCGGCGGGCTCCGGGCTGCGCACCGTGCTGGTCGTCGAAGACGACGTGCAGACACAGGAATACATGCGTGTACTGCTTCAGCGCGAGTATACCATACTCCTCGCCTCGTCAGGCACGGAGGCATGGGATGCATTGAACCGGTTCAACGTTCATCTCATCCTCATGGATCTTTCCCTGCGCGGAGAGGAGGACGGCTTGCATCTCACGCGGCGGATACGGGAATATCAGGCCTTCCACACCATTCCCATTATCGCGATCACAGCGCACGCGTTTCCCGAGGACAAACAGCGCTGCCTCGCGGCGGGATGCAACAGATATCTCTCAAAACCCTTCCAGATCGAAGAGCTAAAAGAGATTATGAACGAACTGATGCGGGTGTAACCCTCCATCACCGCGATGTGCGATTGGTGGTACACGGCAGGACCAGGCGGTGCATACCCGCCGAAGAAGTGCCGGCGGGTCGAGATCCTACGAGCAGCCCGAGCATTCGAGACGGCAGCTTATAGCGGCGTGGCGATCACAGCAACCGCCTTCATCACCGCCACATCGGCACGATGGAAGTCGACCGCCTCAATGAGGACGACATACTGTCCCACAGGGAGAAGGGTTTGCCGGTCGTCACGGCCGTCAAATATCAGCTCACCGCTGCGTCCGCTATGACTATTGCTCTGGATCGTGCGGACGTAGCGTCCGATAGCATCATACACACGCACACGAATCTGGGCAACAGCCGAGGGCAGTTCATACCGAATGAGACAATGATCCTCGCGGCCGTCGCCATCGGGTGAAAATGGATTCGGTGACAGGGTACACCGCGCACCGGGCTGTTCTATCCACGGCGGGGCATCTGTGTACAAGGAATTACGTCTGCCTGGCGTACCTCCGCACACATCGGCGCTTGTACTCCATGCCCAGGTGCTGGCGGATGGAAAGTCCGGATGCAGGCGTTCGAGCGAGCGGCCTCGTGTATCGTAGACGTTTGGATTGTGGAGTCCGGGATGATACCGCACGCTGTCGAGAACGGAACCCGTGCGATCACGTATCACAACATCCTCGCCCTCGTTACCAAGATCCAGCGCGCCGGATGTCACGACAACACATCTCCGCATCTGCAGCGTATCGTGTGGATCGCCACAGTGCGACAGCACGCTGCTGTCGGATGCCAGCACAATGAAGTCGCCCGGCGCGAGCACGCGTCCAGGTACATGGACAACGACGGTCGTCACAGAACCCGATCCTGTTCTGCCCTCCACCATGATGCCGTCAAGCCCGATGTGCCTCTCGCTGTGATTTATAAGTTCGATCCACTCGGAGGCTCCATCCAGCGGCGCATACATGAGTTCGTTGACAACAAGCACGTTACGGGATAGACGCTGTGAGATCTCCGCATGCAACGTGTCGTTGCTGCTACGTTGGTCCGCATGAAAAACCGAGACCACAATAAGCGCTTGGATAAATTTCTCCCCGGGTGTGAAGAAGCCCTCGAGCAGGCAACTGTCGCCGGGTGCAAGCGGAACCGAACTGTGAAGGGTGCGCCCGGGGACCGAGGTGTCGGGGATGCCATCACCGTCGGCATCATCAAATATTCCGACCTCGAATACTTCGGCGGGATATGAACCCGTATTTCGCACGAGCACTTTCACGGCAATGTCGAGCGAGGGAGAGGCATCGAGCGGAGCAGCCTCGATGTAGGCCAATGAGATGTCGTAGTCCGGCAGCGCCACGCTGTTTCGCGCACCGGGTGTACCCCGCAGAGGATCGATACAGCCCGCCCATTGCGCGTAGGAGTTCGATGGTCCGGTCAGTGAGATTCTCTCGAGAGACCGACCGGCAGATCCGCCCCATGAGGAGCGGTATTGGACGAAGTCCAGCACCGAAGAATCGGGTGCGAGCAGTGCCACATCGTCGCCGCCGTTGTTCCATGCGGGGAAATCCCGCATGACTACCAGGACGTAGGGACCGGGAAATTCCATCCGCACCGCCGCGTCGCCGGCTATCACGATGTACGAACCCGGAGCCAGCAGGAGCGGCTGCTCTGCAATTCGTGCACGTGCAGTTGTCGCGTCGTGCAGAATACAGGAGGAGATGTCGACCGACGCCGACCCCGTATTATACAGTTCCACCCATTCGTTGTGGCCGGATGGTGGCGCGTACATGATTTCGTTAATGCGAATCTGCGCGTGAGATTGTACACACTGCACACAGAGGCACACAAAGAACAGCAGACACACAATAGACTTCTTCATCATTCCTGCTCCCTTGCATGGAGATACGCGAAGTACATGCGGACGCACGTCCGCTTACCTCATAGTACTCACCATTCCGCTCTTTTGTTCCCGAAGTCAGCGACTTTTCTGGATGTGGCGGCTTTGTATTTCCTCGTCCGCGGTCTACCTTGCCACGGTCACCATCACACACCACAGCAGAGGATTCGTCATGTCGTTCCGCGAGGATCGTCCCGCCATTCTCGTCATCGGCCGCTGGGGAACGAGGCCGGGCCGTGACTGGTACCCATGGTTCCACACAGCGGCAGATGCCGTTGTACATATCCCCGAAATGCCCGAACCCGACAATCCGACCCCGGCAGCATGGAGTGGCGCGGTGCAGCGGCACATAGACGGCATTCCCGCCGACACCCGTCTGCTGCTCGTAGGGCACAGCGTCGGTTGCCAGGCGATTATCCGCGCACTCTCGTCGAGTCTTACGCCGCGACAATTTCTCGGTGCGGTATTTGTAGCCGGGTGGTGGACAGTCGGACAGCCCTGGCCCGCGCTCGAGCCCTGGTGTCAAACGGACTTTGAGTTCGGTCGGGCGCGGAAGGTTCTTTCGCGATCCATTGTGCTGATTTCGACAAACGATCCGTTCAATCCCGACTTCGAGGAAAACGGCGCATTGTGGACGGAGCGATTGGGCAGCGAGATCCGTGTTGTTCCCGGGGCCGGACATTTTAACGGCTCACCCCAGCCAGCCGTTCTCGCAGCCGTCGAAGACATTTTGGGCGGAAGATTCCCTTGACATTCGCCCGGCACGCGACTACATTTGCAGTTGCAGCATGAGTCCCATTCGATGAAACGCACCCTACTCCTTTTTGTTCTTCTCGTCTTCCCGGTTCTGACCGGGGTGGCCGGGGCGTTCCTTGAGTATTTCCAGGGACGCAGCGACGGGAACAATATCACGCTCGAGTGGAAGACACGCGGCGAAGCGAATGTGGCGGTGTTCGAAGTGCAGCGAAAGGCCGGCTGGCAGGGCGAATTCACTACTGTTGCAAGTGTGGATCCAAAGGGTCCGAACTCGATGTACACGTTTACCGATCGCACGGCCTACAAGTCGAGTGAAAGCGTGTACATGTACCGGCTCCGCATCATGGAGCAGAACGGTCCGCCGTCGTACTCGAATGAAGTGACCGTCTCGCACAGCGTCAGTTCCGTAAAACGGACCTGGGGCAGCATCAAAGCAATGTTCCGCTGACATCGCTCAGCGGCGCGAGCGTTACGCAGGGCGCACCGGAAGGTGGGGCCCTTTTTTCATATCCAGAGGCATGGAGGTGAACACGTGACACGCCCATACACCGCGTCCGCTCTGATAACAGCCATATGCCTGCTGGCATCATGCTCATCGGATCTGCATCGCACGGCAGTTCCCGGGCCAGGGCCCTCGATACGCGTCTCCATTGCCGATCCCGCGGCAACGGCCGTGATCGGATTACAGAAGGGCGCGGTGATCGAGACCGAGAGCACGCGTTACATCCTTTCGGATTCGGGGGCGCTGTACTGTTCCGTGAACGAACGAGGCCATCTTGTCGCGCGCACCGGGAAAACGGAATTGGACTGTGGACAGGGAGTGCGCTGCACACCGCGCGACGCAGACGGTGCATTTACTGTGGGTCGCACGAGGTATCCCGACACGCTACTGGTTACGACCGACGGTGCACGCCTTTTCCTCGTGAACATCGTGGCCCTTGAACGATACCTGCGCGGGGTCGTGCCGAACGAGATCGGGTATGATCGCAACCCCGCAGAAATCGAAGGCGTCAAAGCCTAGGCGATACTTGCGCGCACGTATGCCATGCGCAAGGCCGAACTGCCGATCGCCCGACTCTTTGATCTGCATGCGGACACACGCGATCAGGTCTACACGGGATCGAGCCGCAGTTCGGTTGCAACCGATCGCGCCGTACGCGAAACCGCGGGGTTGGCATTGAGCTACGAGAGCAAATATGCCGAGTGTTATTATCACGGGACCTGCGGCGGAAGCACGGAGGCCGTGTCGCTGGTGTGGGGGAGGCCGCAGTCAAAACCGTATCTGGCAGGTATTCGCGATGCAGGAAGGCATGGCATGTACTGCTCCTCCTCTCCACAGTTTCGTTGGACCGAATCCTATTCCCGCGACGATATCGAAAACATACTTCGCGCGAACCTCGGCGCCGCGCATGATTCACTCGAGCGCGGAGGTCCGGACCGCACACTGCATCTGCTCGATCTCGCAATTCTCCACCGTATGCCTTCGGGACGTGTCGCACGACTGAGGGTGGTGTTCGGCAACCGCGCGCGACAATGGCCGGTGGAGCTTGAAGGAGACCGCTTGCGCTGGGTCCTGCGACGACCGGATGGATTCTCTCCGCTTCGCAGCACCTTGTTTGACCTTGTCATCGAGCGCGATCAGAACCGATGGATCACACGCGTAACGATCCGCGGCGGTGGAAACGGGCACGGAATCGGCTTCTGCCAGACGGGCGCGCTTGACCGGGCGAAGAAAGGGTACACGTGCGAAGAGATCCTTCGTGCATACTTCCCCGGCACCACGGTGGTCGCCTCCTCCCCGTAAATTGTATATTTCTCCGATTTTCCGTACTTTTGCAGGTTGCACGACCAATTGATTACGAATTGCCGGAGAACATATGTCGAAACCCCTGAGTATACTCTTCGTTTCGAGCGAAGTTGTTCCGTTCGCAAAAACCGGCGGCCTCGCCGACGTCTCCGGAGCGCTTCCCCAGGTTGTTCGCGAGATGGGTCACGACATCCGCATCATCATGCCGAAGTTCGCTGCCGTCAGCGATCGTCGGTTCAAAATACATGACATCAAACGACTGACGGACATTCCGATCGAGGTGGGCGAGCGCACGCTTTTGGGAAGCGTGAAGTCGTCGTTTCTAACGAACATCAAAACGAAGGTGCAGGTGTACTTCCTCGCGAACGACGAGCTGTACAACCGCGCGGACCTGTACGTCGATCCCGCAACAAAAGAGCCGTGGCCGGACAACGACGACCGCTTCATCTTCTTCAGTCGTGGTGTGATCGAGACGATCAAGCTTCTCGGATGGAAACCCGACATCCTTCACCTCAACGACTGGCAGTCGGGCCTTGTTGCGGCGCTCGTGAAGACAGTGTACGCGAAGGATCCGCTATTCAAAAACACACGCATCGTCTTCACCGTGCACAACGCCGCATACCAGGGAGTATTTCCCAAGGCCTCATTCGAGAAGACAGGACTTCCTGCCAGCGCTTTCGGGATGGACGGCGTGGAGTTTCACGGCAACGTGAATCTGCTTAAGGCGGGACTCATGTATGCGGACGCGATCACCACGGTGAGCGAAACCTACGCAAAAGAAATCCGCTCGAGTGAAGAATACGGATACGGTCTTGAGGGTGTTTTCAAGAAGCGTTCAAAACATACATTCGGGCTGTTGAATGGAATGGACACCGCGATTTGGAATCCCGGCGCGGACACGCTCATTCCCAACCGGTTTTCCCTTGATGATCTTTCCGGAAAGGTCGAGAATAAAAAAGCCCTCTGCGAACGTTTCGGCCTGCCATACAGCGACAGCGTGCCCGTGATCGGCATCGTGTCGCGTCTTGCTGACCAGAAGGGTTTCGATCTTGTGCAGGAGAAAATGGAGGCATTGCTCGGTGAGAACCTCCAGTTGGTCGTTCTCGGATCGGGCGAGAAAAAGTACGAGGAATTCTTCACGAAGACCGCGAAGAAAAACTCCAAGAAAATGGGAGTACACATCGGGTTCGACGAACCCCTTGCCCATTTGATCGAAGCCGGAAGCGACATGTTTCTGATGCCGTCGAAATACGAGCCGTGCGGACTGAATCAGATGTACAGTCTGCAGTACGGAACACTGCCCATCGTACGCGCGACAGGCGGCCTTGCCGACACGGTCATTGATCTCGATGAGAAACCCAAAACCGGCAACGGATTCGTGTTCCAAAACTACAAGGGGGCCGACATGCACAAGGCCGTCAAACGTGCGGTCAGCGCCTTCAAGAACCGCGACGCCTGGACTGCCGCGATGCACCGTGCAATGAAAACGGACTTCTCGTGGAATGCGTCGGCGCAGCGCTACATCGACCTGTACGCCAATCTCCTGAAAAAGAAATAATGCGAGACGAACTCCGGGCGGCCTTTTTCCCTTGCCGGGATAGGGCCTCCGTGACTAGGTTCCGCGGCCGTGCAACCGCGCGGCCGGCAGCGCGCGAGCGCGGCCGATTCCGGTTAATCCCCATGCCCATGCACTACCAACGCTCATTTTTCGTTCTGATCGGTCTGCTCGCACTCGCCTGCATGCCGGGCTGCCGCCACGAAGCATCACCAACAGGCATCGATCTTCTTCCTGATTCAGATCTTGCCGGCATCGAAGTGTACGACAGCCGCGGTGCAAACAGCGATGCGCGTGTTTCGACCTTCATCCTCCCCTCCGTCGGGAACACTTCGACATTCCTTCCACTCGGCAAGACCAGCGATTACACGAGCAGAATACTGCTGCGATGGACAGGGTGGCCGGTCGATCTCGCGAGCGGCGGGCGAATTGTCTCGGCAACCGTGACGCTGCATGCCTCGCCCTTTTCCTTTGGACAGGCATCGGGCCCACTCTCGTTCAACGCTCATGCCGTGCGCAAACAGTGGAGCATGTACACTTTCACGTCCGACAGTCTTGCGGCGCTGACGACGGATCCGGTTCCCGCGGGCCAATACAATGGACCCGTCGGCGACAGCATCCAATTTCAGCTCGACTCCACGCTCATTCGTTCCTGGGCGAACGGCGAGAGCGGAGGCCAGGTGACGGGTGTGTGGGGTCTGCTTCTCGAGCCCACCGGAGCCACAAACACCGTGTACACTTTCGACGCATCAGAGAGCAGCAGGAAGCCCGCGACGATACGAGTAGTTGTTGCGCGCGATGGACTCGCGGACACCACACTCGTTCCGCTGCAGATCGAGGACACATTTATCGCTTCGGGTCCGGCCCCTGCGGTCACGGAGCTTGCGGTGCACGGCGGTTTGTCGTGGCGCGGCACAGTGGCCTTTGATTTGAGCGCGATCCCTCCCGGCTGCATCGTCAACGCTGCATCACTCCGCTTGACCATCGATCCGTCGCGCACGAGAAAAAACATCCGCGGCATCGATTCCGTGCGTGTGTACGAACTCAGCGATTCCGCGACGCGGTCGGTCGGATCAGAATACACGATCTCCACACCGGATTCGGGCCAACGCATCATTGCAAAAGGCCTCGCCATGACCCGCATTGTACAGCGGTGGGTAAATCATCCCGAGCGCAACCGAGGGTTTGTTCTCGTCAAAGTGGAGGAGGCGGGCGACCTGGATCTGCTGGCATTTTATGGTCCCGGAGCAGCAGCGGAGCTGCGGCCGCGATTGACCGTCACGTTTACACGCAAACCCTGACGGAGACGGCCATGAGACGAATTTTCCTCCTTCTCCTCGTCCTCTGTCCTTTCGCCGCGCAGGCACAGAACGGTGGATCGGTGCTCTCACGATTCGGAATCGGGGAACTCGACAACCTAGCAGGCGCTCGTCAGCGCGGCATGGGCTACACGGGGGCCGCCGTCGGCTCGTCGTACGAGATACACGCGACCAATCCCGCCGCGTGGACATTCCTGTCGAATCTCCGTTTGCAGGCGAGCGGATCTTACGAATACGAATCCTCGTCGAAAGGCGCGGCGCTCTCGTACGGATCATTTGCCTTCAAATCCCTCGATTTCGCAATTCCCTTCGAAGAATCCATTCGCACGCGACTGTCGGCCGGCTTGCACCAACTGAGCGGCATCGGATACGAACTGAACGCCCACGGAAGCGAGGGCGGGAAGACATACACCTCGTCGTACAGCGGCTCCGGCGGTCTTGCCTTTGCAAGCATCGGCTTGGCCGTGCGTCCGCTTCCGTGGCTGAACATCGGCGCCGCGGCGCGCTGGTACTTCGGCACGGCGGAACACGAGATGGTGGTGGACTTCGACGATGCGGACTATTTCACCACCACACAGCGGCGGTCCACCAGTCATGGCGGCGGCGGCTATGTGCTGGGCGCAGTGCTTACAGGTCCGGACGGGCTCGCAGTGAGCGCCTCCGTCGCCACATCGGCGGAACTCGACGCATCGCGCGACCTGCATTTCCAATATGCGACACACGACTCCACCGTGCGCGGCGCGGATGGAATTCAGGACATACCAGTCCGATATCAGTACGGGCTTTCCTACGAACTCGATTCGCGCTTGCTCATTGCGGCCGACGTTGCGATCCAGGACTGGACAGGCGCGCGGGTGTTCGGCATCGTGCAGCCCGCATTAACAACCGGGTACCGCATCAGCGCGGGAGCGGAGTGGAAGACGGGATCCGCATCCTCGCAGGGCATGCTGCGTGCATCGCTGCTGCGCTTCGGCGTGGCGCATCAGAAACTGAGCGTGCTGCTCGACGGCGTAGCGCAGAGCGAAACCTACGGCACGGTCGGATTCGGTTTTCCGGTCTGGGCCGAGAGCCGCGCGGATCTATCGCTCGAGGCGGGAGTGCGCGGCGCGAGCAGCAATTTGCTCGGCAGCCGCCTCATGGTCCGTTTCTCATTCAGCATCAGTGTCGGCGAGAATTGGTTCACACGCCGCGAAGCGGACTGAGAAGGATGCAGGAATGACGATCGCACTCGCATCCGACCACGCGGGCTTCGCGTACAAGGAAAAGTTCAAGGAACTGCTCGTGTCACTCGGACACGAATGGAAAGATTACGGGACGCACAGCGCGGATCGCGCGGACTATCCCGACTACGCGCATCGTGCATCGGAAGCGATATTACGCGGCGAGTGCACACGCGGAATATTCGTGTGCGGCACGGGGCTCGGCATCGGTATTGCGGCGAACCGTCACAGAGGGATACGCGCAGCAAGCTGCCAGGTACTTGAAGCGGCGCGGATGTCGCGCCTGCATAACGACGCAAACGTGCTTGCCATCGGAGAGCGGCTTGTGCCGTGGGAACTGGCGGTCGAAATGATTACCGTCTGGCTCGAGACCGGCTTCGAAGGCGGCCGTCATGTAGACCGTCTCGTGAAAATAGAGCTGCCCTAGCCGCGCTGAGATCACTCAAAAACGAACGATGCCGCCCGCGGATACGTCCGAGGGCGGCATCGTTGCGTGTATATGGCAGGCAGGATCAGCCGCCCATAAACGGAAGCGAGATAAATGCGGAACCGAGCACCCAGACGATCCAGAGTCCGAAAACGAGTCCGAAGGCCTTGGCCTTCGAGAGATATCCCGCATGGTGCAGGCCCAGGGCGAAGAGGAAGTACGCCCAGATCGACAGCGGATTGAGATTGCTGAGCAGTTTATAGACCGGACTCGCGAGATCCGGAGTAAGGAACGCGGCCGGGCTCAGTGTCGCGTAAAAATTATTCAGCGCGTATCCGAGCAGGATGCTGAGCAGTTGGTCGACAATGCTGATATAGGCCGTCAGACCGTAGACGGACAGCAGCATGGTGAAGCTGATATCACCTCTCATCACAAAGCGCACAAGCAGCCAGTATACAAGCGCGACAAGGAAGAAGACGATCGGCACGCCGATCATGACTCCAATCGCGGAGAAGATCTTCTGCAAACCGCCCATTGAACCCATCTGTTCCGAGAATTGATCGGCCTGTTCCTGGGTGATTTTTCCGCTCTCAACCTGCTGCTGCATGGCCTCCTGCTGCTTTTGCATGATATCGGCCATAAACTCCGGATTGCTGAAACGGATCAACGTCCCGGCAAGAAGGATGACGGTCAATGCAAGCAGAGGCACGAGCCAATCGGAGACGCGTGGTCCCGATTGACGGATGTTGAGGAAGGTCGCGCTGGGTTCCGAGAATATTCCGACAAACTTATCGGATATCGTCATCGGCTCGACGAGTTCTGCTGTCTGCGTCTCTTCCGCTGGAGCTTGCGACGTCTGCTGTTCGTACAATTCGGACATGGAATTCCATCCTTGCTGGTGGCGGTCAACCTATGTGCTTATAACCTACAATGTAGCAGAAGAGAGGGCATTGTACAATCCGTGTTTGAGCGTGTACGGTGCTCGTTCAGGGCAACACTTTTTGCGCCACCCCCTGCTGAGTCGACGCGGAAAATGGCTATATTGAGCGAATTCAATCGATATATTTCGGAGGCGATTCCATGACCCGATACCGTCTGTTCATCATGATGATATTTTGCGTTTTGTCACAGGCAAACGGCCAGTGGCATTGGTTGAATCCATTGCCCGAGGGCAACGAGTACTTTGATGCCACGTTTGTCACGTCCGGCACAGGCCCCGCGACGATTTGGGTTGTCGGAGGGAACGGCTCCATCATTCGTAGTTCCGACGAGGGCGTGACATGGAGTGCGCGCAACACCCCGCTGCGTCCGACGCCGTTCCTCTGCCTGAACGTGCTTTTCACCGATGCGAACACGGGACTTGTCGCCTCGAACACCGGCACCTTGCTGCGCAGCAACGATGCCGGAGGCGTGTGGCAGCAGTTGCCACCCAACGGCATGCCCATTCAGAAGCTCCGCCGCGCACCAGACGGCGGCGTCTGGGGCTTCGGCAGCGTGGGCACACTCGCACGCACCGGTGATGCCGGATTGACGTGGACCAAGCGGTATCCCGGTACAAACGCCGTTGTCTTCGACGTCGCCTTCCCCGACGCGTCGAGCATCGTTGCCGTGTGCGGCTCCGGAGCGATCTACCGTTCCGCGAACGGGGGCCAGCAATGGACGTCGACCGTGCGGCCGCTGCCGACCGACATCGTATCAGTGGATTTCATTTCGCCAACACACGGCTTTGCACTGCAAAAACCGACAACATTATTGCGCACAACAGACGGCGGCGCGAATTGGAGCGATACGACACTCAGCGTCCTGTCCGTGCGGTGTATTCGTTTCTCCGATCCGACCACCGGATGGCTGCTGAGCACATCGACAGGAACAGTGCTAAAAACGGTCAACGCCGGGCAGACCTGGCGGACGGTTACCGTGGACAGTTCGCTGCGGTACACATTCCAGAACATCATTGTCCGTTCACAAAACGAAATCTGGCTGACAGGCGAAGGCGGCGGAATGTTCCGCAGTCTCGACGGAGGCGCAACGTGGACGCAGCTCGGAACGGCAATAACACGCGCGCATCTCTCGGCCGTCACGGGTGTGAGCGACAGCAGCGCCTGGATATTCGGAGACGGGCTCGTGAAGTTCACGGGGGACCGTGGCGCAACATGGTCTGACAACAAGGCCGGAACACTGCCCATTCACTGCGGCGCCGCGGTATCCGCCACACGCATCGTGGCCGGCGGCCCTCAGGGTGAAGTGCATGTTTCCGATAACAGCGGCGCGACATGGAGCACACAAACACTCGCCTCGCTCGGGCAGGTGAATCAGATCCGCTTCCTGAACGGAAACATCGGATGGCTCGCAGGCAATCATGGTACCGTCGCGCGCACGCTGGACGGTGGTGCCACATGGGCTCTCGCGGCGCCCGACGATAATGACTACAACACCGTACATCCGCTCTCGGCCGATGTGGCATGGATAGCAGGGAACGGCGGCACAGTGCGGAAGACAACGGACGGCGGCGCGACCTGGAGCACCCACGATCCGGGAACAACGTCGAACCTGTACACCATCCACTTCACTTCTCCCACGGACGGTTGGGTGGGTGGACAGGTGAAGCTGTATCAGACCTTCGACGGCGGGAGCACATGGTCGCCGCGTTCGCAGCAGGGTTTGGACGTCGTGTACCGCGTCGCGTTCACCGATCCGCAGAACGGTTTTCTTCTCATGAGCCGCGGGATCGCGCGAACGAGTGACGGCGGAACGACGTTTCATCGCACGGACTACCCCTCGACAGGCCTGCGCGACGTTTCAGCGTTGCCCGACGGTCACCTCTGGCTGGCGGGAGACTTCGGCGTGGCACTGCGCTACACGCCCGCGCCCGTGGTGTTTCTCACTCCCGCGGTTCTGGATTTTGGTGACGTGTCCACGGGCAGGACGAAGACACTGCCCTTCACCATCGAGAACGCGGGCGAGCGCACAATGCGCATTTCGAATCTCACCACGCTCGGCACCGGATTCACCATCGCGAGCATGGGCGACACCACACTCGCGCCGGGTGCGCGCACGACTGCGCGCATCCAGTTCACACCGCCGGACACGGGTATTCACCGCGGGCTTGCGACAGTGATCAGCAACGCGCCGCTCGGAGTGCCGACAGTGCCGCTGATCGGCCACGGAATACCGCCAGGCACACCGGCGCTGACACATGCACCACAGATACTCGACTTCGGCAAGATCCGGCTGGGAACGATCAAGTCGCTCGAATTGCGTATCACGAACGCAAGCAGCAAACTGCTACGCATCAACGAGGAAAGACTCGTCGGTCAGGACTCGATGATGTTTCAGGTGGTCCGCCCGAGCAGTTTCCTCATCAATCCGGGCGCAACAGATTCGATACAGATCGTGTTTGCGCCGCTACGGCCCGAACCCTTTACCACGACGCTGCTGATCGAATCCGACGACGCCGCTGAACCGGCCTATCGTGTGACAGTGCGCGGTGAAGCGATCAATCCGAAAATCACGTTGATTCCCGACACGGTGAATTTCGGTTTCGTCTACACCGACAGCACAAAGACGCTGTACCTCGAGATCAAGAACGCGGGAAGCGCGGAACTGCTTACAGCCAATCATCGCATCGTGGGAACGGATGCGGCGGACTTCAGCTTCGTGCCTCCCCCCGCGACACCGATCGGACCGGGGAGCTCGGTTCTCATTCCCGTGTCATTCCATCCAAAAACGATGGGGCCGAAATCCGCGCAACTGCGCATCGAGTCCTCCGACATCATCAATCCCGAAGTCGCGGCGATCCTCATCGGGCGGCCGACAAACACCGGGGCGCACGAGGCACCACAGGCCCCGTCCGCACTGATTATCGGATCGACATATCCGAATCCTGTCGGACCCGGCACGGCGCACCGCGCCATGGTCACGTTCGTGCTTCCCGAGGCGGCAATGGTTCAGACCCGTGTCACGGATGCGCTTGGTCGTGATGTGACCACACCGATAACGGGCAGATATACCCCGGGTGAAAACCGCGCGCTCGTGAATGCAGCTTCATTGCCCGCGGGACTGTATCACGTGGCCGTGACCGCCGAATACGGCAATGGCACCGTCTCCACAGCACAAGCGAGGATTCTTGTCGTCCGTTAATACAAGCCGTATCCTTCTGCCGCGGGCGGTGTGGCCGCTCGTCTGTATCGTCGCACTTGTCTTGGGCCTCATTCCACCGGCGCGGTCGATGCCGCACATCGATCCCAAAAGCGACAGTCTCGCCTCGGTACTGAAGACATCCTCCGGAAGCCGGCGCATAGCCGTGCTTCTTGAGCTTTCGATCCGCTTATCCGAGAACACGCCCGACGCATCGATACGGTACGCACATGAAGCGCTGGCACTCGCCGACAGTCTGCAGCTCGATGGCGAGAGAGCACGCGCGTTAAACATGGTCGGCCTCTATCACTACGGACAGGGCAGATTCGAGCTGGCGTTGGAGCACTTCCTCCACGTTCTCGCGATAGGGGAGAAAACCGGCAACACAACCGCCCTCTCACTCGCATTCACGAACATAGGCCACATCTACAATGACATAGGGCTGTTCGACAGCGCGCTCACGTTTTACAAGAAAGATCTCGCGATCTGCGAGCGCATATCCGACAAGGCGGGGATCGCGACGGCACGCAACAACATCGGACTGATTCAGGACGAGAAGGGAGACAAGGCCGGGGCAATCGCATCCTTCCGCGCCTCGCTCGAGCTGGCGCAGCAGGCGGGCGATCGCGAGCTGGAGGGCATCGTGCTGAACAACATCGGCGATGCGTTCCTGCACGAGAACAAATTCAACGAAGCGCTCGAGTACTTCCTGCGCGCGCGCGCGATCTGCAACTCCATCAACGACCACTTCACTGTCGCGACGACGTTCCATAATATCGGACTCGTCATGCGGAAGCTGGGACGCTACGACGAGGCGCTGTACAATCTGCAGGAATCGATGCGCATCAACACGCATCTCGGCGCCGACCACGCCTTGCTTTCGGATACGCGGGAGCTCGCTGCCACATACGCAGCGAAGGGCAATTACCGCACGGCGTTCACGTACCTGCTGCAGCACGACACACTCACCAACCGTGTATTCTCGGTCGAGACCGGCAAAAAAATAGCAGACCTTCAGATTCGCCGACAGCTCGAGCTTCGTGATCACGAGAACCGGGATTTGCGCCGCACGAAAGAGCTGCGCGAGGCACAGGCGCGTCAGGACGAAATTCTCCGGAACGCCATGATTCTCGGAATGGTTCTGCTGGCCGCGCTCGGGCTTGTTGTGTTCAACCGCTTCCAGCTCAAGAAACGTTCGGAGCAGGCGTACCGCGTGCGCACAGAGGAACTCGAGTCAGTGGACCGGCTCGTGAAAACGATCAACCACCAGGTATCTGTTGACGGCCTGTTTCGCGCCCTGCTCGAACTGGGCCGCACATTGTTTCCGCAGGCCGACAAGGCGGCGGTGCTGGTGTACGACGACGAATCCGACGGTTTTCGGGTATTGTCGTCGTTCGGCATGGACGACAGCGCGGGCGGTCCCGTTCTGCTCGCGGCGCCGATCCTTACCGGGGACTGGGTCAGAAACGTGGCGACGGTCGAGAAGATCGGTGAAGGAATTTCGATCTTCCATTTCAAGGATGATGCGATCGAATCCGACTCATGCACCGGCGTTTGTCCTCGTTCACGTCTCGTTCTCGACATCGAGATCGAACACCGGCTCGCGGGCATACTACTCTTCGACAACTACAGCACCCGCGATTCCTTCCCCGCCTCCGAGATCGACCGCTGGATTCGGTTCCGTGAACACGCGGTGGCGGCGCTCATCAAAGCCACACTGCTCGAGGAATCACAGCGGGCGCGGCACGCCGCCGAAGAGGCGAGTTCCATTAAAACGCGTTTGCTCAGCATCGCCTCACACGATCTGAAAAATCCGTTGAGCGTGATCATCGGGATTGCCGAGATCATCGAGGGCGACACGGAAGATCAGGCGAAGACGCGCGACCTGGCGGGGATGATACGTGAATCGGGAAACCGCATGCTGTCGCTGCTCTACGATCTGCTCGACATGTCGGAACTTGAAATGGGGCGCATCATTCTGAATTTCCGCGCCGTCGATGTGATTCCGCTAGTGGAAGCGGCCGTGCACGAATACAGGCCGTTGGCGGAGAAGAAACGGCAGCAGTTGAAATTGACGGTCGGGTCGGCCGGTCCGCTGCATGTGATGGCCGATGAGAAGCGCCTGCGCGAAGCGGTCACGAACCTTGTCGACAACGCGATCAAATTTTCACCTCTCGACGCGTCGATATATGTGACGGTTGTGAAACTCGACAAGGTGCAGATCGCTGTGCGCGACGAGGGTCCAGGCCTCACCGAGCGCGACAAGATGCTCGTCTTCGGGCAGTTTCAGCGCCTGTCTGCGCGACCCACGGCCGGAGAGCCATCGACCGGTGTCGGGCTGTCGATCGTCAAGCAGGTGATCGAATTGCACGGCGGCAGCGTGACAGTGGAGAGCGAAGAAGGAAAGGGATCGACATTTATCATCGAGCTGTAGGTATTCGCCCATGACACCCGAAGCGGCAAACGAGCATCGAGTGCCGCTGTGGACGCGGGACTTTTCGCTGCATTTCGCCGCATCGTTCCTCGTCGCGGTTGCGTTGAATTTTGTCATCGTGCTTGTTCCCGTGTTTGCGGCGCGCGAGTTTTCCGCCAGCGGCGGGGACGTGGGCCTGCTGACCGCGGTGTTCATGCTCACGGCCGTGCTGTCGCGCCCCTATCTCGGTTTTCTGCTCGACCGTTACGGACGGCGCATCGTGCTGTTGATCGCGCTCGCATTTTTCTCGCTACTCAACGCCGCGCATGCGCTGGTTGGATCACTGGGCGCGCTGCTCGCCATCCGCGCCCTGCTCGGATTTCCCTGGGGCGCGACACAGACCGCGACCATCACCGCCGCGGTGGATCTGATTCCGGAATCGCGCCGCGGCGAGGGCCTGGCGTTTTTCGGACTGACGTTCACACTGGCCGGAACGGTGGGTCCGCTCGCGAGTCTCGGCCTGCTCGACTACTCATCGTTCGACACTGTGTTCCTGACCGCGGCGGGGATCATTCTTGCGGCCGGCTGCATCGCCGTGTTCACACGACACGCGGTCATTCGCGACGCGGAGGCGCGCCTTTCGCTGCAGTCGCTGCTGGAACCGCGCGTGGCCTGGCTCGCGGCGGCGACTATGCTGACCACCACACTGTGGGGCGCAGTGATTTCCTTCATGCCGCTTTACGCAGACGAACAGGGATTGCCGAGCGCAGGCGTGTATTTCACGCTCGACGCTCTGGGGACCATGGCGTCACGCATCGGATCGGCGCGACTCTTCGACCGCTATGGTCCGCGTCCCATCCTCATTGCCGCGTATCTGCTGATGATATCGTCGATGCTGCTGCTCGGCATCGCACCCACGCAGACGGGTTATGCCGCGTCGGCCATTCTGCTCGGCGTCGGTTTCGGCATCGCCATACCGGCGTACCAGACCATGGCGATGAACCTGGTGGAGCCCGAACGGCGCGGCGCCGCAAACGGAACATTGTATTCCGCCTTCGACATCGGCATTGGCGGAGGCGCACTGTCGCTCGGCGCCCTGGCGGATTCCGCGGGCTTCCGCACCATGTTCACCGTGCAGTCGGTATTGCTGCTCATCCCGGCGGCACTGTTCCTGATCCACATCATCCCATCGTATCAACGCCGCATGCGCGCGGCGCACGAAGAAACCACGCTGCGGGACGTGTTATAACGGCGGTCAGCGGATAAAAAGATCCGCTACTCCGGTATGAGCGATCCCGGACCGTCTCGATCGTAGAGCAGTTCCCCACCCATCCAGACGCGACGGATGTCGTGCGTCTCCGATCTGTAGACCACAGCCGAGGCGGCCTCGATGGCCCGCAAATCCGTGAGGTGGCGTCCCTTCGCAAAATGCTCGTCGATGCGGATCTCGACCATGTCGGCCGAGAGCCCCGCGCGCAATGTCCCGGTCTCATCGCCGAGCGACAGGGCGCGCGCACCTCCGAGAGTTGCGTGGTAGAGGAGCGCGAAGGGGTGCAGACTGCGCCCTTGTACCCATGCCATCGAGCGCATGACAACCGGCATGCTCAACGAGGTGCCTGCACCGACGTCGGAGCCGAGGCCGATGCGGATCGATCGTCCATCGTAGCGCTCGAGCGGGAAGCGGCCGCTCCCGAGGAACAGATTGGAGTCGGGGCAATGCGCCACCGCGGCATTTCGTTCTTCACAGAGATCGAGCTCGCTGTCGTCGGGATGAATGTTGTGGGCGAGAATCGTGCGCGGGCCGAGTAGTCCGGCCTCGTCGTACACACGCGTGTAGGACGAAGCGGAGGGAAACAGCGAGGACACGAGCGAAATTTCGGCGGGTGATTCGTTGAGATGCGTCTGTACGTACACCGAGGTCTGCTCGGCAATGTCCGCCGCGGCCCGGAGCAATGCGGGCGAACACGTAGGCGCAAAACGCGGTGTGACGGCATAGAGCAGGCGCGGCGTTTTGTGATGCCAGGCCTCGATGAGGGCGCGCGTCTCGCGCACGGCCGTTGCGACCGGTTCACAAAGGGCATCGGGCGCGTCGCGATCCATGAGCACTTTTCCGAGAATGACACGCAGGCGCGCTCTCTCCGCCTCTTCGAACGCAACCCATGTAGCGCGCGCATGGACGGATGAATAGATGGCGGCGGTGGTAGTGCCGGCCTCGAGGAGGCCGTGGAAAAAGCGGCGGGCGACATCACGCGCAACCAATTCATCGGCGAATCGCGCCTCTTCCGGATAGATGAAGTGGTCGAGCCACTCCATAAGAGTGACGCCGAATTTACCGCGGCAGTCATATTGCGGCAGATGCGTGTGGCAGTCGACAAAACCCGGCACAAGCACACCGTCGAGAATCCGTGTCGGAAGGCCCGCGAGAGTTTCCGGGAGCCCGCCATGCTCACCACAATACAGGATGCGGCCGCTGCCGTCTACCGACAAAGCGCCATGCGGAATCCATGACGCGGATGTCGCCGATTCAGGCGAGAGAATGGGAGCAAGGAGGGTAAAGGGTTCCACGGTCACAGACCGAGCAACTGGATCGATATTCCCGCCACGGCGATCACGGCGCCGGAGATGGCATGGGTGAACCGCTCCATCGCACCAAGCGGCACACGCGCAACGCCGGCGGAGATTGCCCAGACCATTGCCATCATTGTGGCAATAGTCACGAGAGAAAAGACCGTTGCGACAGCGACCATGCCCGCGATACTCTCGGAGGCGGCGGGATACATCAGGAGCGGACTGAGGGGTTCGCAAGGACCGAGGACAAATACCGTGAAGAGGGTCCACGTAGTCATGACCGCGCGCGGCGTGTGCGCATGATTGTGTGCGGCAGCGTCGGCATGGATGTGACCGTGCGTGTGCACCGTGCCATCGTCATGCGTGTGCACATGCGCGTGGCAGCTTGCACGCCCGCGCAGCGCGCGGCGCAATCCCCAGGCGCCATAGATCAGGCCGAAGGCGATAAGAGCCCAGGCGGCGATATCGCCACGGACGGACTCGATCAACTCGAGTCGATGCAGGGCCACACCAAACACAACACCCACGATACCGAGAAGAACGGAGCTCAGAACATGGCCGAGTCCGCACAGGAAGGTGACCCATAACGTGCGGGTACGGCTCCACGCCTGCGCCTTGCCCATCATGATAAAAGGCAGGTAATGATCGGGGCCGATCAGTGTGTGTACAAAGCCGATGGACGCGGCGGAAACGAGAAGGAACCAGTTCATCGTCCTGTCGAGCCGAAACCTCCGGCTCCGCGCGCAGTATCGGTCAGTGAATCGGTCAGCTCCCATCGAGCATGTTCGATGGGGCAGATCACGATTTGTGCGATGCGGTCGCCGCGCTCGATGCGGAAGGATTCGCGGCCCATGTTGGCCATGATCACCTTGATTTCGCCGCGGTAGTCGGCATCGATGGTGCCGGGTGCGTTCGGCAGAGTGATGCCGTGTTTGAGCGCGAGGCCACTGCGCGGACGCACCTGCGCCTCGAGGTGAGCGGGCAGTGCGATCGCCAGATTTGTGGGGACTGCGACGATGTCGCCCGGGTGCAGCTCGATCGGCTCGTCGATGGCGGCGCGCAGGTCGGCGCCGGCCGCATGCTCGGTGGCATACTCGGGCAGCGCGATGTCGTCGAAGCCCGGGCGCAGACGCGTGATCGGAATCATCGCACGACGGTCACACGCGCGGTCGTCGATCGCGATCCGCTGGTGACACGAAGGAAAAACATACCTGTACGGAAGCCCGTATCGCCGGCCGCAGGATACCAGGCGGATTCATGCAGGCCCTGTGCGCGCGGACCCTCGAAGAGCAGCGCCTGCTCGCGTCCCAACGCATCATACACCGCCACACGCACGTCGGCCGCCTCGTCGAGTTCATAACGCAGAAAGACGGGATCGCCGGATGCCGCACTCACGGGATTCGGATACACGCCGTGGATGCGGAATCCAGGCAGTTCAGGTTCGGACAGGAAAACGTGAATCGGTCCGAGTTCATCGG
>JACRFB010000007.1 GCA_016218045.1 Ignavibacteriota bacterium | reverse complement strand
GCCCGCTTCGCGGGCTCTGTTGGATTCGATGGAGCGCCGTTCCCCACACCTGACGGTGTGGGTTGGTGAATGCCGCCCGCTTCGCGGGCTCTGTTGGATTCGATGGAGCGCCGTTCCCCACACCTGATGGTGTGGGTTGGTGAATGCCGCCCGCTTCGCGGGCTCTGTTGGATTCGATGGTGCGCCGATCCCCACACCTGACGGTGTGGGTTGGTGAATGCCGCCCGCTTCGCGGGCTCTGGTGGATTCGATGGAGCGGCGTTCCCCACACCTGACGGTGTGGGTTGGTGAATGCCGCCCGCTTCGCGGGCTCTGTTGGATTCGATGGAGCGCCGATCCCTACACCTGACGGTGTGGGTTGGTGAATGCCGCCCGCTTCGCGGGCTCTGGTGGATTCGATGGAGCGCCGATCCCCACACCTGACGGTGTGGGGGGAAGAGTAGATGGGTAGATGGTAGGTGGGTAGATCGAAGATGGTTGCAAGGATGCAGGATTGTATACTTTCCCACTTTGCTACTTTCTACATTCCTCTATGCCCCGGAGGGGCGACATTGAGATGTCGAGTCCTTGGAACATGCATTCTTCTGGATGCGGGAAGCAACAACGGCATGAAATCTTTTTCTGTGTTCTCAGCGGGGAGTGTTTTGAAGTGTTGCCACTGGCTCTCCCGCTGTCCCGCTCTCCCTCGTCCCTACTCCCCACTCCCAACTCCTATCTCCTAGCTCCTCTCCTCCAACACCGACCCGTAGGTGATGGCATATTTTCCGAAGCGTGCGCGGATGGCATCGAGGCCGTGATAGAGGCGGTCGTATTTTTCCTCCTCTTCGGAGAAGAGGAAGATCTGTTCATAGTCTTCGATGAAGTCCGATGTGCTGATGCCGACGAGGCGCACGCGCACGCGGCGTGTGTAGAGGGCGTCGAAGGTGCGTTCGGCGATGCGGTAGAGGATGTGGTCGGCGTTGGTATAGTCGCAGTGGCTCGTGCGTGTGACGGTGACGAAGTCGGCATAGCGGAGTTTGACGGTGACCGTACGGGCGAGGAAGCGGTGTGCGCGCAGGTCGGCGCCGATGCGCTGCGCGAGGCGTTTGAGTGTCGCGAGCACGAGGCGGGGTTCGAGCACATCCTCGTCGTAGGTGTGTTCCGCGCCGAGCGATTTCTGACGGCGGTAGGGGCGTATGGGCGATTCGTCGATGCCGCGCGCGTGTTCGTGCAGCGAGCGTCCGTTGCGGCCGTACATGTGCGTGAGCAGGCGTCCGCCCAGGCGGGCGATGTCGCCGATGTAATGGACGCCCATCGAGAGCAGTTCACGTTCGAGCACCTCGCCCACACCCGGCAGGAGGCGCACCGGGTGCGGGGCAAGGAAGCCGGCCTCGCCGCCGGCGGGCACGCGCAGGTCGCCCGCGCGTTTCCCGACGGTGGTGGCCACTTTTGCGACGAGTTTGTTGCGCGCCACGCCGTAGGTGAGCGGCAGGTGCAGCTCGCCGGTGATGTCGCGTTTCAGGCGGCTCGTCCATGTGTTTTCGTCGCCGAGCGCGCGGTCGCAGCCGCTGAGGTCGAGGTAGAACTCGTCGATCGAGGCCTTCTCGAGCACGGGCACCGCGTCGGCAAGCAGCTCGGCGACACGTTCGGAGTACTCGGCGTAATGGGTGAAGTTGGGATGCAGGAACACGGCCTCCGGACACAGCTCGTACGCCCGCCGCAGCGGCATCGCCGAGTGTATGCCGTACAGACGCGCCTCGCGCGAACAGCCCGCCACCACGCCGCGCTGATACGGCGATCCGCCCACAATCACCGGCCGCCCGATCAGCGCGGGATCAAGCAGACGCTCGACCGACACAAAAAATGTGTCCATGTCGAGGTGCATACAACGGGTCGGTGCGTGGATTGGCGGTATCATGTGATTAGATAAATGTCTAACCATATGATACATGTTGTGCGGATGAAAAGCAAGAGCGAGTAGGGAGTGGGGAGTGGGGAGTAGGGAGTACTTTTTATTCTGAGGTCAACAATCAGACGGTCGTGTACCTTGCTACTTTCAACGTGTAACGTGTAACGTGCACCGATCCTACAACTTTGTTACTTTCAGCCACCGTAACCAATTCAGGAGAACCGCACCATGCTTGTTCTACGCCTTATCCTCGCCATCGTGCTCGGTCTTGTGCTGGGCAGTATTGTCAACATGGCGCTTGTTATGCTCGGTGGTGTTGTTGTGCCTCCGCCTCCGGGTGCCGACATGAACACCCCCGAGGGCATACGTGCCGCGCTGCCTCTGCTGGGACCCGGCCACTACATCTTTCCTCTGCTCGCACATGCGCTCGGAACACTCGCGGGCGCGTTTATCGCCGCGCGCGTCACGGAGCAGCGAAAACTGCTCGGAGCGATGATCGTGGGTGCGTTCTTTTTTATCGGCGGCATTCTGGCGGCAACCATGATACCGGCACCCGCCTGGTTCGTCGTGCTGGATCTCGCTATCGCATACTTCCCGTGTGCCTGGCTCGGCTACCGCTTCGCCCGTCCGCGACCCTGAGGCGGGAGAGCGGGACAGCGGGACAGCGGGACAGCGGGAGAGCGGGAGAGCGGGACAGCGGGACAGCGGCCGAAGGCCGCAAGAAAAAACCTCCGCTTCCTCCGTTCCTTCTGTGTGCTGTTTTCTTCGCGCAACACTCTATCCCGCCCGTGAGCAGGTGTCCATCGTGTATTCCGCGGCGGCTCCCGTCGAGCTTGTGATTTCGGACCTCCACGGCCGCATTCTGCACCGGAGGTCAACAAACCCCGCACAATCCGGTGCGAGCACCACATCCACCATCTCCCTCCGCACCTATCCCCCCGGCGTATATCACGTACAGCTCACCACCGCCACAACCCGTCGCAACACGTTGTTCCTCGTATACTGGGTGTTCGACACAGGAACAGAACGTAACACGTAACACGTATCCACGTTCCACGTTCCACGTTTCTACGGATCACGTGTCTACTTTCCACGTTGCTACTTTCAACAGAGCCCGGAGCGCAGCGAAAGGCGACAGGACGTAACACGTAACACGTATCCACGTTCCACGTTTCCACGTTCCACGTTTCCACGTTCCACGTTTCTACGATCAACGTTGCTACTTTCAACGGAGCCCGAGCGCAGCGAAGGGCGACAGAACGTAACACGTAACACGTCGCATGTTCAACGTTCCACGATCAACGTGGCTACTTTCAACGTTGCTACCTTCAACGGAGCCCGAGCGCAGCGAAGGGCGGGAGAACGTAACACGTAACACGTATCAACGTTCCACGTTCCTACGATCCACGTGTCTACTTTCCACGTTGCTACTTTCCACAGAGCCCGAGCGAAGCGAAGGGACGACAGAACGGAGCCCGGAGCGAAGCGAAGGGACGACAGAACGGAGCCCGGAGCGAAGCGGAGGGCGGCACATGCCAGCCCCGGGCGTAAGCCCGGGGACGACGTGCGCCCAGCGTTTTTAATGAGCCCGGAGCGAAGCGGAGGGCGACACAAGACTCTTAGAATCGTGAAGACGATAATCTTTCGATTCAAGAACAATGAAGACATTGCGAGTGATGTCGAAGGTATGATAGATATTAGTCTTCTCGTAGAAATGCGTTATATATATTCTCTCGAAGCATCACGGCTGGATATATCACTCGAATCGAATGCTAGGGAGAATCGAGGTGGTATACGATTCTGTGCGCACATTTGGCTCGACGCCTCTTGTGCCGCCCTCCGCTGCGCTCCGGGCTCCTCCTGTCGCCCTTCGCTGCGCTCGGGCTCCTCCTGTCGCCCTTCACTGCGCTCGGGCTCCGTTGAAAGTAGCAACGTGGAAAGTGGCCACGTAGATCGTAGAAACGTGGAACGTGGAACGTGGACACGTGTTACGTGTAACGACCTCTGTGCCGCCCTCCGCTGCGCTCCGGGCTCACGAAATCCGTGGGGCGCGCCTACCCCCGGGCTTACGCCCGGGGCTGTCTTGTGCCGCCCTCCGCTGCGCTCCGGGCTCGTCCTGCCGCCCTCCGCTGCGCTCCGGGCTCGTCCTGTCGCCCTCCGCTTCGCTCCGGGCTCCGTTGTGTCGCCCTCCGCTTCGCTCCGGGCTCCGTTGTGTCGCCCTTCGCTGCGCTCGGGCTCCGTTGAATGTAGCAACGTGGAAGGTGGCCACGTAGATCGTAGAAACGTGGAACGTGGACACGTGTTACGTGTAACGTCCTGTCGCCCTTCGCTGCGCTCGGGCTCCGTTGAAAGTAGCAACGTTGAAAGTAGCCACGTGAATCGTCGCAACGTGACACGTGTTACGTCGAACGTGAAACGTAGCAAGGTAGAACGTTGCAATGTCGGAACGTGGAACGTGGATACGTGTTACGTGTAACGTCCTGTCGCCCTTCGCTGCGCTCGGGCTCCGTTGAAGGTAGCAATGTAGAAAGTAGCCATGTGATACGTAGAAACGTGGATCGTAGGAACGTGGAACGTGTTACGTGTAACGTGTAACGATCGGTGTACCGACCTCACGGCCGGAATGTGTTCTTCCATCAATCGTATACATGGACGACATCCTAGCCCGGATCCCTCAGACAGGCGTCCCTGCAAGCCGGCTGCGAGGAGACGCGCCATTGTTTTCAAGAGACCCTTCCCGTATCATCCTCGCATCTCTCACCGGATCATAACGACGGCGCAATTCAGGAAGGCATTTCATCCATGACATTCCGCGGCAGTAGCTTCCTCCTCATCACGATATGTGTGTGCATCGGGATTCCCGCCTCCGCGCAGGTGAGCACCGGCGGCGCACACGCCATCCATTCCGCGGTGCTGAACGAGGAACGCCACTATCAGGTGGCACTGCCCGAGAGTTACTCGTGGGAGACGGACCGCCGCTACCCCGTCCTGATTGTGCTCGACGGCGAGTCGCAGTTTCAACACAGCGCCGCCACCGCCAACTTTCTCGCAACTCGCGGAGACATTCCGGAAATGATTGTTGTGGGTCTGACGAGTACCGTGCGCATACGGGACTTTACTCAGACCGACTGGCCGGAAGCGTGGATCGGTGGCGGTGGAGCTCAGAATTTTATACGCTTCCTCTCAACGGAATTTCTTCCCGCCATCGAGAGGCAGTATCGAACGGATGGCTTCCGTGTACTGTCGGGACATTCTGCCAGTGCACAATTTGTCCTCTATTGCCTGACGTCTGAACCGGCACTGTTCCAGGCGTATATCGCGTTGAGTCCGAGTCTCGACTGGGACCACAACCTCCCGCAGAGATCACTCGAACAGGCCTTTCGAAAAACGGACCGGCTCTCGGCTTTCCTGTACGTCGCACGCTCGGATGACGCGGGCCGCGCTCTCGCGGACTACAACCGCCTGCTTCGCACGCTCAAGACCACTGCTCCGAAGGGCTTCCGCTGGTTCAGCCGGGCGTTTCCTGACGAAACACATGTCAGCATCCCGCTTCGTGCGCTCATCGACGCGTTACGCCGGCTCTATCACGGGTATCGATTCCATCCCGATCTTATGCCCAAGGGTGTGGCGTTCGCCGAGAAACACTTCCAGGAGGTGTCGAAAACCGTGGGGTGGACGCTGCCCGTTCCGGAATCTGTGATCAACGAATTCGCCTACGAAGCCCTTGCGCGAAAAAACACGCGCGAGGCGATCGCCCTGTTCACACGCAACGTCGCGGCGCATCCGAATTCCGCCAATGCCTGGGACGGCCTCGCCGACGGCCATGCCGAAGCGGGGCAGTGGACCGAGGCCGTGGCTGCAGCACAAAAAGCCGTTGCACTTGCAACACAGCAGGAGCATCCCAACCTTTCGTACTTCATCGGCCAGGAGAAAAAAATGAAGGAGCGCGCTGCACAGGAATCCACGAAATAAAACTGAACCTCGGCACTGCGGGACAGCGGGAGAGCGGGACAGCGGGAGAGCGGGACAGCGAGACAGCGGAAGAGCGGGACAGTAAATTTGAAAGATGCACCTCACACATTCACACTCCCCGGTCCCAACACCTAACTCCCCACTCCCAACTCCTAACTCCTAACTCCTCACTCCCAACTCCCAACTCCTCATTCCAACACCATGCTTCTCAAGCAACTCTCGCCAACCCTGTGGGAAATCCCGAAAACCGGCGGCATGCGCGTGCCCGGGCGCGTGTATGCAAGCGCCGCGATGATGCAGCAGATCGAGGGCGACCAGAGTCTCGAGCAGGTTGCAAACGTGGCGCATCTGCCCGGCATCGTCAAGTACTCGCTCGCGATGCCCGACATACACTGGGGCTACGGTTTTCCGATCGGCGGCGTGTGCGCGACGGACGCGCACGAAGGGGTAATTTCACCGGGCGGCGTGGGCTACGACATCAACTGCGGCGTGCGGCTCGTAACCACAAACCTGTCGGTCGGCGATGTGTTGCCGCGCATTCGCGCGTTGGTGTCGGAGCTGTTCCGCGCTGTGCCGACGGGTGTGGGCGCTTCGCGCGCTATACCAAAACTGTCGCGCGCAGACCTCGAAGCGGTGTGCCGCGAGGGCGCGGGATGGGCCGTGCGCAGGGGCTTCGGCGCGGAGAGTGATCTGGACTTCATCGAAGAGGGCGGGCGTATCGGAGGCATGGATACAGCGGCCGTGGGCGAACGTCCGTGGGAACGGGGCGCCGATCAACTCGGGACACTCGGTTCCGGCAACCACTTCCTCGAAATCGGCCGTGTGGATGAAATCCACCACCCCGAGGCCGCGCGTGTCTTCGGACTGCGTCCCGACGGCATCGTACTCCTGATCCACTGCGGCTCTCGCGGATTCGGGTATCAGATCTGCGACGACTATCTGAAAGTGACACTGGCCGCGGCCCAGGCGCACAACATCGTGCTGCCCGACCGCCAGCTCGCCTGCGCGCCGCTGCGCAGCGATGCGGGCCGCCGCTACCTCGGCGCCATGCGCTGCGCCGCCAACTACGCCTTCGCCAATCGCCAGGTTATCATGTCTCTCGCCCGCGGCGCCTTCGAGCGCGCGCTCGGAATATCGGAGCGGGAACTCGGATTTTCGCTCGTGTACGACATCTGCCATAACATCGCAAAACTCGAAACACATGCGGTTGATGGACACGAGCGCCATGTGTGTATGCATCGCAAGGGCGCCACGCGCGCCTTCGGTCCCGGCCACCCCGATATCCCCGCGGCGTATCGCGGCGTCGGACAGCCCGTGCTCATCCCCGGCGACATGGGACGGTACTCGTACCTCGCTGTCGGCACCGAGCGCGCGATGCGCGAAACCTTCGGCAGTTCCTGCCACGGCGCCGGTCGCCACATGAGCCGCCACAAGGCCATGGCCGCGAGCAAGGGCCGCGACATGGTGCGCGAATTACGCGAGCGTGGCGTCGAAATTCAGGCCACCGGCATGCGCACCATCGCCGAGGAAATGCCGCACGCCTACAAGGATGTCGCCGATGTCGTATCCGTCATGCACGACGCGGGCATCACGCTGCGTGTCGCGCGCTTCCGGCCTATCGGCGTCATCAAAGGATAGAGCGGGACAGCGGGAGAGCGGGACAGCGGGAGAGCGGGAGTTAAAGCAAGAGCCACTTCTCCGGGTTGTTTCGCATCGAGACGAGCATTGAAATGACCTCGTCGTACGATGCATACAATTTGCGGGCTGTTTTTGTATCGAGGTAACGACATCGGACGAGAAATTCTATCCACGTTTGAGTTTCTCGCGCTTCTGCTTCAGCATCGGATAATTTGGCGATGAAGGCAGCTCGATACTGTCGCTTGGCCCATGCTTCTGCGAGATTCGCGCAAACTGATCTGCTGGATCGCCGTATTTGATCAACCAAGGCAAATCGTTCAAGGGTCGGCAGTCGCGTTGAGATTTCGAATATCTGATCCGCCCCTGCCATCCCACGTGCATACACCAACAGTTGGTGTACCCTGTCGATATTTTTCCTTCTCGCAGACACCAACTGTTATACGCCACATCAGAAAATTTGTTCCCGCTGTCCCGCTGTCCCGCTGTCCCGCTGTCCCGCTGTCCCGCTGTCCCGCTCTCCCGCTGTCCCGCTGTCCCGCTGTCCCGCTCTCCCGCTGTCCCGAAGGCCTACTCGGCGAAATCGAGAAAGACGCCGGCACGCATGACGGGGTGGCCGTCGAAGGCGATGTCGAAGTTGCGGGCCACGACGTCGATGTGCGTGGTGGAGCGCCAGTCGGCGCCTGTGTGTTCTGTGTAGGGATGACCGAAGGCGATGTGTACGCCGGGAATTTTTTCGTCCTGCAGTATGTGGCCGATCACGCCGGTCAGCGCGATGTTGGTGCCGATGGCAAATTCGCCGACACGGTTCGAGTTCTCATCGGTGCGGGTGTAGGCGCGGAAATCTTCGAGCAGCGTGTTGTTCGCGCAGGCGGTGGACACGATGCGGCTGTTCTCGATTGTGATGTGCAACGGTGTGTCGCGCAGATCGCCGTACTTTTCGCAGAGCCAGTCGCCCACAACACCGTCCACAACAAAGACGCCGTCCACACGCGCGGGCGAGGTGAAAATCTCTCCGCCCGGGAGGTTTCCCCATTTCTCGCGGGTGATGATGCCGCTCGTCTTCAGCCAGCGCAGCGTCGGCGACAACTGCACGGTCAGGTCGGTGCCGCGTGGCGTTGTTGCGGTGATGATCCGCGCCGCGACGGCGAGGGAGTGCAGCCGCGTGCTGAGCCGGTCGACGGCTTCGAAGTCGGCGCGCATGCCCTCAACCATGATACGCGCGTTGATGTTGACCATGTGTCCGTGCCGCGGTTTCACGGTGTCGATCAGACGCATCATGCCGATGCGGTGCGCGAGTTCGCCCGCCTGCGCCCGGCATGCGTACACACTGACGTCGGTGCGCGACAGCGAGGCGAGTATTTCCTCGGGCAGGTCGGTCATGGGCCGTGGCCCAAAATCCTCGAGCACAAACACGACCAGCGGATTGCCGCGCCGATGTACGGCGTCCGCCAGGCTGGCCCCGATCGGCAGCGTGGCCTCGTCGGTGATGATTGTACATAACTCCCCGGGCGCGAGACGCAGGCATATGCCGATGGCGTTTTCTGCGCCCTGCCGGAAGTCGTCAGGATACCCGGCGGCGAGGATGTGGTCGATGGTACGGATGGGCATTGTGGGAATGGGGACGGGGGAGTGGGGACGGGGGACGGGGGAGTGGGGAGTAGGGAGTTGGGAGATTTTCGTACGGTGCTGCGATCCGATCAAACTGCTGTATACCGAGCGACTTCTCTACCTATCTACCAACTACCATCTACCATCTACTAACTACCGAGTAGCAGCCCGAGTCCGTGATGGGTTTCGGTGATGATGTAATCGACGACGGCTTCGTAGTTTTCGGTTTGATCGAAGACGGCGAGCTGGCGGTCGGCGCCGCTGCCGTGGCGCATGATGTCGCGGATGTATCCGACTTCGGATCTGCTGCCGAGTTCGTCGAGCACATCGTCGACAAATTCCAGCAGCTCGTCGACGAGTTCGGCGAAGGGCACTTCGATCTCGCGGCCGAAATCTATCAGCTTGCCCTGTATGCCGTATCGCGACGCGCGCCATTTGTTCTCCATCAGGAGGTCGCGGCGGTACAGGCGGAAGCCGAAATTCCGTTCGCGCAGCGCCCATATCTTTGCCACAATCGCCTGAATGAGCGCAGCGATGGCGATTGTTTCGTCGATGCGCATCGGGATGTCGCACACGCGGAATTCGAGTGTGTCGAAATGTGGATGCGGGCGTATGTCCCACCAGATCTTCTTGCCGTCGTCGATGCTGTTGGTGCGCACGAGCAGATCGACAAACCGTTCGAATTCGCCGTAGCTCGAGAAGTACTCGGGTATGCCTGTGCGCGGGAATTTGTCGAACACTTTCAGACGGTACGACTTGAGACCCGTCCTGCGCCGCTGCCAGAACGGCGAGTTGGTCGAGAGCGCGAGCAGATGCGGTATGAAGTACCGCGCCTCGTTCATCACCTCGATCGCGGTCTGCCGGTTCTCGATTCCCACATGAACGTGTAATCCGAAAATCAGGTTGGCGCGCGCAACCATCTGCATGTCTTCCACCACCTGCTTGTAGCGCAGGTTCTCGGTGATCGTCTGATCCTCCCAGCGCGAAATCGGATGTGTGCCCGCCGCGCCGATGCGCAGTCCGCGCGAGATGGCGAGCTGCGCAAGATCGCGGCGCCTGGCCGTCATCTCGGCCCGCGCCTGCGCGACGTCGCGGCAGATACCTGTCCCGATTTCGACGACGGACTGATGCAGCTCGGGCTTGATTGCTTCGTGCAGTACCTGCCTCCCCGCGTCGATGATTTCCTGGATGTGCGATTTCAACTCGCGCGTCCGGGGATCGATGATCATGAATTCTTCCTCTATTCCGAGAGAAAGAGATGGGCGGTGGGACATTGGATGGTGGGGTAGATGGTAGTTGGTAGATAGTAGATAGTAGCTGGTAGATGGATCTATTCCAAGAGTGTGAGGAGACAGGATACAGGAGACAGGAGCTTGGCTCGCCCGTGTCTCCTGACTCCTTCCTCCTGTATCCTGACACGGGTGTGAGGAATCAGGATACAGGAGACAGGAGTTTGGCTCGCCCGTGTCTCCTGACTCCTTCCTCCTGTCTCCTAACGCGGGTGTGAGGAATCAGGATACAGGAGACAGGAGTTTGGCTCGCCCGTGTCTCCTGACTCCTTCCTCCTGTCTCCTAACGCGGGTGTGAGGAATCAGGATACAGGAGACAGGATTTTACCTCGCCCGTGTCTCCTGACTCCTTCCTCCTGTATCCTGACGCGGGTGTGAGGAGACAACAGAATCGTTTCAGGAGTCAGGTGCCTTTTCAGTGTACACCGCATTTTTTCGTTCGTGAAGGAGACAATCGACGGCGAGGCGCGCGACGGCGTCGACAACCCATTCGAAATTGTCCTGCCCCACGGAATACAGATCACAATCCGGCGCCGGATTCATGTAGTCGATCGCGTACGGCACGCCGTTGCGGACGGCGAACTCGACGGTGTTGAGGTCGTACCCGAGCGCGGCATTCACCGCGATGGTGTCGCGGTGCATCCGCTCGAACAGCGCCGCGGGCTGGTTGTGATACTCCACCATGTACCGTAGATGCATCGGGTGATGCGGCGCGTACGGCATGATGCGCACCTCGCGTTTTCCCACACAGTAGCAGCGGTAGTAGGCCTCGTATTCGATGGCCTCCTGCAACATCATACACTGCGCCCCGCTCTGATTGTAGTGGTAGAACAATTCCTCGGGCGTGTGAATTTTATAGACGTCGCGCCAGCCCCCGCCGTCATGGGGTTTCATGAAGAGCGGAAAACCGACATAGGCGAAGATCTCGTCCCAGTTCAAAGGATACTCGAGATTCCGCATCGACGCGGATGTGGTGTTCGGCGGATGCTCGCGACTCGGCAGTATCACCGTGCGCGGGACCGACACGCCCGCGCGTGAGGCGAGCAGGATGTCGATGAATTTGTCGTCGGCCGACCACCAGAAGGGATCGTTGATCACGCAGCAGCCCTGCAATGCGGCATGTTTCAGAAAGGATCGGTAGAACGGAATGTCGTGCGAGATACGGTCGATGATCACATCGTAGCGGACCGGACGCAGATCGAACACGCCGCCCGTCTTCACAAACTCGGCCGTGATGCCGTCGAGCCGCATGCCGTTGATGCGATCCACAACTCCGCCCGGAAACGTGTTCTCCATGCCGAAGATGATGCCGATGGTTTTCATGACGCGTTATCCCCGCACTCTGCCGCGCTGCGTATCCGCTCTCCCGCTGAATCGTCGACGGACTTTCTCATGGCGGCTGCGGAATGGTGAATGATCGTGATGCCTGTGTGACGGAAATATACAGCCCCCCGCGAGAACCTCGCAATGACGTTGCACACGGATCCAATTCGGACGAATTGACAACAATTAGGATTCCGTGTATCTTCTTTTTTCCACACAGTCCCGCCCGAGGAGAGTTTCCATGACGGAATGTCCTGGATACGAGATCCACGAAGTCTTGCACCGCAGTGCGCGCGGCTCGGTAGCGCGGTGCGTCCGCACGCGCGACGGCGCCGATGTGATCGTCAAGCAGTTCCGCCTGCGCGCGGTTGCCTACGAGGAGTTTGCGATGCGCGTGCGCGAGTACGAGCTGCTGCGCCGCTTCGACCGCGACGAGATCGCGTCCGCGCTCTCGTACGAGCGTTTCCCGGATCGCCACGCGCTCATCCTTCGCGATACGGGCGGATCGTCGCTCGACCGCGAACTGCGCGCCGGACCCCTCGCTCCCGCGCGTGCCGCCGACATGGCCGCCGACATGCTGCGCGCCCTCGACGCGCTGCACTCCGAGGGCATCGTGCACCTCGACATCAATCCCTCGAACATCATCGTATCAGGCAACGGCACTCCCGCGCAGCTCGTCGATTTCGACCAGGCCGGCTTTACCGGATCCATCACCGACACCGCGTCGCGCAGGCCGCGCGACGTGTCGGCCGCCGCGTACTTCTCGCCCGAACAGACCGGGCGCACGCGCACACCCGTCGACAACCGCTCCGATCTCTATTCCTTCGGCGTCACGTTGTTCGAGGCACTCACCGCCACGCGACCGTTCACAAGCGACGACGCGTCGGAGTTGTTCCATCTGCACCTCGCAAAAACGCCGCCCCGTGTCACCGATCTGCGTCCGGAACTCCCCGATGCGTTGGCGGACTTCGTCGCGCGACTCCTCGAGAAGTCGCCGTCGGCGCGATTCCCCTCGGCCCGCGCCGCGGGCGAGGCCCTCGATCCGCTGCTGCGCGAACTCGGGAGCCGCCGCCGCGGCGTGTTTCCCGACGCGGCGCCCGCCGCCGTCGTGCCGCGTTTCCCCGACACACTCTTCGGCCGCGACGCCGTCATCACGTGGATCGAACGCGCCGCCGTGCGCAGCAGCGAGGGTGCGCGCGAGATGATACTGCTTACCGGCGAGCCGGGCATCGGCAAGACCGCGGTGCTGCACCGGAGCACGTGGGTGATGCGCGGCGAATACTCGGTGTTTGCACTCGGGCGCTTCGACGCCGGACTCGACACCGCCCCCTACTCGGGCCTGAAGCAGGCGCTGCGCGTCGTCGCGCTCGCGATACTCGGACTCGAGGAGCGGCGGCTGCGGCGTGTGCGCGCGCAGTTGCGGGCCGCCGCCGGGAGTAATGCCGCGACACTGCTGCATTTTCTGCCCGAACTCGAAACTGTGCTCGGGGCGGTGAACGACGCACCCGGGGCCGACATCGACGCGGCGCGGCGCGTGTCGCACGCGCTGCGCGCCTTCCTGCGCGTGGCCTCGGCGCACCTGCACCTCGTGCTCGCGCTCGACGATCTGCACAATGCCGACGCGGCCTCGGTCGAACTCCTCGGCGCCGTTCTCACCGACGAGGACGCGCGTCTGTTGATACTCGCGGCCTGCGACGAGGCCCGCATGGACGAGGCGCCCGGACTCTCAGCCCTCGTGCGCGCCGCCGAGGGTGGTGACACGGCGTATGTGTTTTCGAAGCAACAGCTCGGCGGACTCACCGAGCCTGCAATTCACAGTCTTCTCTGCGAAGCGCTCGGCGCGAACCCCGACGAGATCGCGCCACTTGCGCGCCTCATGCAGATTCGTACCGGCGGCAGTCCGCTCGAGATCGCGCAGCTCCTACAGACCCTGCACGCGCAGGGCGCGCTGCGTCACGACACGTCCGAAGGACGCTGGGTGTGGGACGCCGCGCGTGTGAGCGCCACGCCGTCGGGCTCGTCGGCCGCCGCGCGTATTGCGCTGCTGCCCGCGGCCTCGCGCGAACTGCTGTGGTGGTGCGCCTGCGCGGGGATGGACTGCGACGCCGCGGTGCTCGCGGTCACATTGCCCGCGCCGCTCCCGGCGGTACTGCTCGATCTTCAGCCACTGCTGCGGGCGGGACTGCTGTTGCCCGACGGCGAGGTCCGCGCAATTCTGCGCGAGGAGTATTCGTCCGCACCCGCCACGTTCCTCTCGGGCACCTACGACATGCGCTACCGCTTCGCGCACGAGAGTCTGCGGCAGTCGGTGCTGAACGCGGATCCGCAGCGCGATGTCGTGCGCGCGCGCCTGCGCATCGGACGCGCCATGCTGCGCGCCGCCGGCAGCACGCCGCGCGACGACGTGGTTTTCGACATCGCCGCGCATCTTCACGCCGCGGCGTTCCTGATTGACGACGAACAGGAGCGCCTCGGACTCGTGCGGCTTTCGCTGCGGGCCGCGCGTTTTGTGCGGCGCAATGGCGCGGCCGACGCGGCGGTGGAGCTGCTGCGCCGCGCGGAGCAGGTGGTGGAGTCCTGTCCCGGCGACGACGGCCGCGCGCTCGCGCGCGACGTGCAGCGCGAACTCGCCGAGGGCGAATATCAACTGGGCCAACTCGCGGACGCCGAGCAGCGGTATCACGGCCTGCTTGCGCGCGCCGCAGGCGACGGCGAGTACTTCGACATCGTCTCGCGCCTGATCCTGTTATGCACCTCGGCTGGCCGTTACGGCGACGCGATCGATCTCGCCGCGCGCGGCCTCGCGCGCCTGGGTGCGGAGATCCCGACGGCCGTCTCGGAACGCGCCGCGTTTATGACTCTACGCGCGCGCCTGCCCGAGCTGATGCGCACCGACATCGAAGGGCTCGTGCACCTGCCCGACGTGCGTGACGAAAACAAACGCCATGTCACCACGCTGCTTGAACACGCGGGAGCGGCGGCGCTGCTGACGCGCCCGCCCCTATACGCGCTCATGTGTCTCGAGATCGCGTCCATCTCGATGCAGCACGGCAACACCGCCGCGTCGAGCTACGGGTACAGCGGACTCGCGGCCCTGTACGGTGCGATGGATCAGGCGGGCAGCGTGCCCCTCGAACTCGCCGAGGCCGGTATCGCGGTCGCGCGGAGATTCGCCGACGTCGCCGCCGAAAGCCGCAGTCTGATGATGTCGGGCGGCTTCGTCCACCACTGGTTCAAACCCGCCGCCGGCGCGCAGCCGCTGCTCGAGACGAGCCACCGGCTCGCGATGGAAAGCGGCAACAGGGTGTTCGCGGGATACAGCGTCCTGCTCCTGACCTACTCGCAGTTCTTCACGGGCCTGAAGCTCGAGGAACTCCTGCGGCAGTGCGAACGGCATGCCGACATCCTCGAGCAGTGCGGCGAGACGCGCGGACTGCTCACGATGCGCTACCTGCGGCAGATCGTTGTTTCACTGTTGGGGCGTACGTCGGGCCCCGGCATTTTGGACGACGACACGTTCGACACGTTTGTGGTGGAAGCGGCGATGCAATCCGCCGCCACACGACTGCCGTATCTCGTCGCGAGCGTGAACCGCATGCGGCATTTCTGCGTGCTCGGACGATTCGAGGATGTCTCCGCTTTGGCCGATACCATCGCACCGCTTCTGCCGCTGGCAAGCGGCATGATCGTCATCGCCGAGTATCATTTCTACCGCGGCCTCGCAGCGGCCGTGTTGTTGCAGGACCAGGGCGAATCCGCCGCGGCCGCGCGGCTGCGCACCGTGGTCCTGCGTTCACTCCGCCGTCTTGAGGGATGGATGCGGCGGTGTCCCGCGAATTTCGAGGACAAGTGGACGCTGATCACGGCAGAATTGGCCGCGGCTGCGGGCGACACGCAGGCGCAGGCCCTGTACGACCGTGCCGTCAACGCGGCGCGGAATGCGGGCTTCCTGCACATGGAAGCGCTCGCCTGCGAAAGGGCGGCACGGCACGCCATCGAACGCGGCGACGAGGAACGCGCGCACGGCCTGCTGCTCGAGGCCGTCGGCGCGTACGAGGCGTGGGGCGCGCTGCCCAAGGCCGCCGAGTTGCGCGCGCGTGAGGAGCGCCGCATCGCGTCGGCGGTCGATTCTGGTCGCGCGTCCCGCGAGGGCCGACCTACAACGATGGTGAATCTCGACACCGAGTCGCTGTTGCAGGCGGTGCAGGCGATATCGAGCGAAATCATGCTTCCCGAATTGATGCGCACGCTGATGCGCATCGTGCTCCGGCATGCGGGGGCCGAACGTGGCGCGCTCCTGAGTGAACGACAGGGCGACTGGCGCATCGATGCCGAGGCCACCATCAACAGCGACACGGTGCGGCTCGTGCAGGGTGCGCCGCTTTCGACGGAGAGCGGCATCCTGGCGTCGGTCGTGCGGTCGGTTGCGCGCACCGGCGAGGTGCTGGTGCTGCAAGGTCCCGCGCTCGATCCCTACCGCCACGATCCGGCCTACATCGGCTGCCGGCCGCGGTCGGTGCTCTGCCTCCCGCTGCGCGCACGCGGCGCGCTGCTTGGCATCCTGTACCTCGATCATTGCGGTACGGAGGACGTGTTCCCCGACGACATACTCGCGCCGCTGCGCCTGCTCACGCAGCAGATAGCGATCTCCCTGCACAACGCGCAACTGTACCGCCGTCTCGAGGACGCGCTCGATATCGCGCGTGACGCCGAGCAGGCCCGGCGCGACGCCGAGGCGCACAGAAGAATTTCGGAGGTGGAACAGCAGAAGAACCGCGAGATACAGGTCGCCTACGACGAGCTGCAGATGCGGCAGCAGCAGTTGATTCACGCCGAGAAAATGGCTTCGCTCGGAGAACTGACCGCCGGCGTCGCGCACGAGATTCAGAATCCGATGAACTTCATGATCACCTTCGCCGACGTGTCGCGCGAACTGCTCGGCGATCTCTCCATGCTGCTGCAGAATCCGGCCGTCCACCTCGGCGCCGCCTCCGACGATGTCCGCGCCATACTCGCGGATCTCGACGAGAACAACGCGCATATTCGCAATCACGGACAGCGTGTGGCGTCGATTGTCCGCGGCATGGAATTGCACGCGCGTAAAACCAGCGGCGCCCGCGAGGATGTGCCACTGCGCGGCCTGCTCGAGGATGCCGTGCAACTGGCAGTACACGGCCAGCTCGCCGACACCGATGCGGCGGCCGTCGAGGTGGAAAGGAAGCTGCCGCCGGCGGACCTGATCGTGCACGCGGATGCGCAGGGCCTCGTGCGCGTGTTCCTCAATCTTCTGCAGAACGCCTTTCACGCTGCGAAGACGCGGCATCAGCGCGACGGCACAGCCCCGTGCGTGGCCGTGAGCGCGCAGCGCACGCCTGCAGGAGTCGAAATAACCATCGACGACTCGGGCGGAGGTGTGCCCGCCGAGCTTCGCGAAAAGGTGTTCCAGCCCTTCTTCACCACAAAACCCTCAGGGACGGGCACAGGGCTGGGCTTGTCCCTGAGTTACGAAATCGTGGTGAAGGGCCACCGCGGCGCGCTGCGTGTGGAGGATGGTCCGCTCGGCGGCGCGCGTTTTGTGGTCGTGCTTCCCGCCGAATAGGGCAGGGCGGAGCGGATTGCAAAATCCTCGCCGCGTCGGTATCTTGAAGGATTGCCTACTTACGGTATGTCCGACGTGAACGACCAGCCCCAGCAGACAGCGACAGATCGCCCCACTTGCGACATTTCCATTGTCGTTCCTCTCTATAATGAGGTCGAGTCGCTGCCCGAACTCGCATCACGCATCAGCGATGTGCTCGCGCGCATTACCGAGGCATGGGAGGTCTGGTTCATCGACGACGGCAGCACAGACGGGTCCTCCGACACCATCGCCGGCCTCCATGCGCGCGACGCCCGCTACAAGCTGGTACGCTTCAGGCGGAATTACGGGAAGTCGGCCGCCCTCGCCGTGGGTTTCGAACGCGCGCGCGGCGCGTATGTGATCACGATGGACGCGGATCTGCAGGACGATCCCGAGGAAATCCCGAATCTCATCGCCAAGATCGACGAGGGATTCGACATGGTGTCGGGCTGGAAAAAGAAACGCTACGATCCCATCTCGAAGACCATTCCGTCGAAATTTTTCAACTTCGTCACCGGCAGAATCTCGGGCATCGACATACACGATTTCAACTGCGGTCTGAAGGCGTACCGCTTCGACGTGATCAAAAGCGTCGAGGTATATGGCGAAATGCACCGCTACATTCCCGTGCTCGCAAAGATGGCCGGCTTCACGGTCGACGAAATCCCGGTCCTCCATCACGCGCGGAAATACGGGAAGACCAAGTTCGGCCTGAGTCGCTTCTTCAAGGGTTTTCTGGATCTGCTCAGCGTGATGTTCACCTCGCGCTACACGCAGCGGCCTCTGCACGTGTTCGGCACGATCGGATCGATCCTGCTTGTGCTCGGCATCGTGATCAACGCCTGGCTCACCGTCGAGTGGCTGCTCGGCATGCCCATCAGCAACCGGCCGCTTCTTTTCCTCGGCATCCTGCTCATGCTGGTCGGCATTCAGCTCATCTCCACCGGACTGCTCGCCGAGATGATCGCAAAACGCGAGCAGCGCACCAGCGATTATCTCATCAAGGACGCGCTCGGCTGAGACGCCGCACGCCGACCCCAAACAGAACGCCATGCAGGACCTGGGCTACAAATCCGACTGCCGCTACTTCCGCGGCGACATCCCGTGCGCGCCGCACAAGAGCGGCGGTTATCATTGCGACTCCTGCCCCTACTACGAGCAGACCGACCGCAACATCCTGATCATCAAGCTCGGCGCGGTGGGCGACGTGATCCGCACCACGCCGCTGCTGCGCAAGCTCCGCACGCTGTATCCGCACGCGCGCGTGTGGTGGATGACACACACGCCCGACGTGCTCCCGCCCATGGTCGACGTGAAGATGCGTTTCGACATGGCGAGTGTCATTTCGGTGATGGCCGTCAATTTCGACCTCCTCATCAATCTCGACAAGGATCGCGAGGCCTGCGCGCTTGCCGACCGCATCGAGGCGAGTGTCAAGCGCGGCTTTGTGCTGCGCAACGGCATCTGCGCGCCCACCGACGAATACGCGCGACATAAATTCCTCACGGGAATTTTCGACGACCTCAACAAGCTCAACACCAAACACTACGTGCAGGAGATCTTCGAGATCTGCGGCTACCTGTGGGAAGGCGAGGAGTACATCCTCGAAGCCGACAGCGGACACCCGTTTGGTCTCGACCGGTCGCGCCCCGTGGTCGGACTCAACACCGGCTGCGGCGGACGATGGACGAGCCGCCTCTGGCCCGACGAATACTGGGTGCAGCTCGCGACCGCACTTCGCGCCGCAGGATGCACACCGCTCTTCCTCGGCGGCGAGCAGGAGCACGAAAAAAACACGCGCCTCGCGGCGGCCTCGGGCGGCGAATACCTCGGACATTTTCCGCTGCGCACCTTCATCGGCCTGATGAACGAGTGCGACGTGGTGGTGACCGCCGTCACCATGGCGATGCACATCGCGATAGGACTCCGGAAAAAACTGGTGCTGTTCAACAACATATTTAATCCGCGCGAGTTCGAGTTGTACGGCCGCGGCGAAATACTGGCTCCGGCGAAGGAATGCACCTGCTTCTTCCGTCCCACCTGCGTGAACAACGAATACCGCTGCATGGAGCACCTCGCCCCTGAAACCGTGCTCGCTGCCGTGCAGCGCTGCCTGCCGGCGCACGTCGGCTGATTTCCCAACTCCATGAGCGACACTGCAGGACGCCTGCGCATCGTTCTTGTCGGCACCGCGTATCCGCTCCGGGGCGGTATCGCGCATTACGTCGGACTCCTCTGGAAGTACCTCTCGCGGAAACACGACGTGTCCATCGTCACCTTCTCGCGGCAGTACCCGAAAATTCTGTTCCCGGGCAAGACGCAGGACGAGAGCGGCGACGCGGGCATCCCCGTCGAGAGCGCGCAGTGGATCGATTCGATCAATCCGTGGACTTGGATACGCACGGGTTTCCGCATCCGCGCGCAACATCCGGACCTGCTCGTCTTCAAATTCTGGATGCCGTTTTTTGCGCCCTCGTACGGCGTGATCGCCGCAATCGCGCGTTTCCGGCGTCCGGATACACAGGCCGTGTTTATCTGCGATAATGTGATCCCGCATGAAAAGCGCCCGGGCGACAAACTGCTGACGCAGTTCGCCTTCCGATTCATCGACGGATACGTCGTGCAGTCGCGCGCCGTCGAGCGCGACCTGCGGCTCTGGAAAAAGGATCCGCTGCTGGCCTATCTCCCGCATCCCGTGTACGAGATCTTCGGCGAGGAACTCGCGCGCGACGAGGCCCGCGCGCGGCTCAACGCGCTGTTCCCGTCGATGGCGCTGCGTCCCGACGAGCGGCTGCTGCTCTTCTTCGGCTACGTGCGCGACTACAAGGGGCTCGACGTGCTGCTCGACGCTATGCCCGAGATACGCCGCCGCACCGGCGCGCGCCTGTTGGTGGTGGGCGAGTTCTACAACAACGAGGCTGCCTTCCGCGATCAGGCGCGGCGACTCGGCCTCGACGACTGCGTGTACTTCCACGCCGAGTATGTGCCGAACGAACAGGTCGGGCTCTACTTCTCGGCCTCCGATGTGTTGACACTGCCGTACAAGACCGCGACACAAAGCGGCATCATTCAGATCGCGTACAACTTCCACCGTCCGGTGATAGCGACCGACGTGGGCGGACTCGGTGAGGTGATTGTGGACGGGAAGACGGGCGCCATGGTGCCGCACCTGGATCCGTCCGCCATCGCGGAGGCCGTGTCGCGCTTCTACGACGAGGCGCTCTTCGACACGTGGCGTTCGGGTGTGATCGACGAAAAGAAAAAATACTCGTGGGACTTCATGGCCGACGGCATCGTGACACTGTATCACGCGTGCCTCGATCGCGGCGGGCGCGGCGCCCGCGCGCAGTAGCAGCGCCGGCGGACCCCGGGAAGCAAGGATCAAACGATGGCAAAGACCAAATCACTGCGGAAACAGAGCGTCCGGCCGGCCGCGCCCGTGCAGGCGCAGTCCTTCGACCTCGACGAGCTCGTCGGAAAATACATGTGGGTGATTGTGCCCCTGCTTGTCCTCCTCTACTGGTGGTTCAGCAGCGGATCGACCGGATTTTATCAGGACGACGAGATCGGCCACTATCGCAACATCCGGCAGTTCTGGGGTGATCCGTTCAGCATCATGGGCAATCAACCCAAACCCGGCTGGAAAATTCTTTTGGTTGTCCCCGGCCTCTTCGGCTTCACGGGTGTGGTATTGGCGCACTGCCTCATATCGGCCCTCACCGTGCTGGCCACGTATCATTTGGGCCGCACCCTGAAAATCCGCAACTCGTCGGTCGCCGCCTTGCTGCTTGCCGCGCAGCCGTTGTTCCTGCAGATCTCGTTCCGGAGTTATTCCGAAATAACTGCCGGCCTCTTCGCCGTGCTGATGGTTCTATTCTATTACCGCAAGCAGTACGTGCTCGCGGCCCTCACCTCGTCGTACATCTTCTCGATACGACAGGAGTTTGCCCTCATCAGCATCGGTCTCGGGATCATTTTCCTCGTGCGGAAGCAGTGGGTGCCATTCCTGCTCCTCGCATGGACGCCGCTGGTGCTGGCGTTGATCGGCTGGGGTGCCACCGGCAACGCCATGTGGCTGATCGACGACATGCGCCGTATTGGCCTCAATGTCGAGGTGCCGCACAAACCCTTCTGGCATTATTTTGAAACGTACATTTTCATGGTCGGACCCGTCACACTGGCCCTGCTGATCGTGGGGTACTGGTCCTTCCTCGCTGCGCCCGCGCGCTGGAAAGAGGCCGTCACAGAACATGGCTTCCTCTTTTTTGTGTTCACGCTGATGTGGGCCTGGTCGGTGTTTTCGGCATGGGACGTGCCCAACTTCGGCGCGAATCCCGGGCATTGGCGCTACATGCTGTCGATAGCGCCCCTCGCGGCCGTGTATGCGGGGAAGGGGCTGGGGCTGATGATGGATCCCGCACGCCGCGGCTGGGCCTGGGGCGGACTCGCCATCGCAACCTTCTCCACACTCGTCTTCTTCTCGAAAGAATCAAACGGCCTCACGCTCACCGACACCGCCGAATACTCGAAGCTGCTTGTCACCTTCGGCGTGGTGATCCTCTTTGCGCTTTTTGCGGGGATGCGCCTGCTGAACGGCGCCTCCTTCGCCACGCTGTTGCTCGTACTGTCGGTGGGTTACACCCTGTATGCCGAAAAGCCCCGCCTCCTCGACACCGAGGCGCAGACGATGAAGGATCTCGCGGCGTGGTACACCGCGCAGCCGCCGGACGTCCAGAACAAGGCGCTGTACTGCAATCACGTCCTCTTCCGCTACTTCGCCGACATCGACATCAACGACAAGGCGCGCGACCATTCCATGCAGATTGCCACCCTCGAGAAGGCGCCCCCGGGAGCGATCGTGATTTGGGACAGCCACTACGGCAACAGTCAGTTCGGGGGCGACGTCCCGTACGAGTTCTTCCAGAACAATCCCGCCTACGAGATGATACATCAGGCGATTTCGGCCGACAGGCGATTCGGGGCACTGGTGTTCAAGAAGAAGTAATCCGGGCAACCGGTTGCGCCCGGTCGAGGCAGATTGATTCCGCTTTCGGCGGGAGATTCTGCTACAATAATATCGACAGAAACGGTGTGTGAAGCATGCCGCGGGACGGGTACGGTTCCGGGACTGGCGGCGATCTTGAGAACTCACTTGAGCCCGTTTCTGTATGTGATGGTACGGCATGCTTTTCCGGCGAATAATTCTTTTGCAGAATCTGCGGTCAATCACAACGGATCCGTTGATTTTGTGCGAATGAAGTGCTAGGTTTCCTACAATGGAGTACCCCTGTTCCCTTGAAGGATGGGGATCAGCATGTCGTTACACACTGAAACAGGACGGAACCCCCGGTGAAGAAAACAGAACTGCCACGCGCTCGAGAATCCGCCGCACGATTCGGCAGGTACTCGCGCGCGGCTTTCCTGCCTTTGGTGGCGCTGTTATGCGCCGCGATGTACATCGGCTGTTCCTCGTCGAAAGTGACGGAGACAGCCCGCGTGTCCCAGGACACCTCGGCCACTTCCACCGCCGTTGCGAACGCGCAGCCCGATCCCTCACTTCCGAAACCGCCGGTGGATCTCGACAGTCTCCCGACGGCTCCGGATGTGAACCTGGCCGACACCGAACCCCTGCTCGACCGCGCCCGTCTGCACCTCGTGCTCGCCTCGAAGGCCCTCGAGAATCTCGACACCGTGATGGCGGTGGGCGAGTGCAACCTCGCCTTCGACAAGCTGAACGGCGCGAGTTTCCTGCCCGGACTCGAGAACGACAGCGGTTTCGCCGAACTGAGCCGCGCGCTGCTCGGCATGTACAAGCGCTGCGCCACGACGATTACCCAGCAGGGTCTCGACGTGCCGATGGCCGCCCTCGAATTCATCCAGCGTTCGGAAGCGGCGAGCGACACCCTCGATGTCGCCACGGTCGGTTTCCGCGAGCCGCCTCCCACAACGATTCCACTGCCTATTAATCCGGACGTTGAGCGCAACATTATCTTTTTCTCGACACGTATGAAGAACCACTTCGGGAAGTGGCTCGAGCGTTCGGGCAGGTATTTCCCGGTGATGCGTCCGATATTACAGGAAGAGGGCATGCCCGAGGAGATCATCTTCCTGACCATGATCGAGAGCGGCGTGAATCCGCGCGCGCGGAGCTGGGCGAAGTGTGTCGGATTGTGGCAGTTCCTCAAGTCCACCGGCGAGATGTACGGTCTGCGCGGCGACTGGTACAGCGACGACCGGCGCAATCCCGAGAAGGCCACACGCGCCGCGGCCCGGCACCTGCGCGACCTCTACAACCGGTACAAGGACTGGCATCTGGCGCTCGCCGCGTACAACGCCGGCACGGGGCGCATCGACCGCGCGCTGCAGCGTTCGCGTGTCGCGCAGCCGAATTATTGGGACATCCAGGAGTTCCTGCCCCTGGAGACGCAGAACTACGTCCCGCGCTATGTTGCGGCAGCAATCATCGCGCTGAATCCGGCGTCGTACGATTTCACCGCGCTGAAATACGACGAACCGCTCGACTACGAAGTGGTGCCGCTCGAAAAATCCTACAAGGTGGACGACCTTGCCGACGCGGCGGGACTCAGCACCGACGAGTTCCTCGACTACAATCCCTTCCTCCTGCAGCCCGTGACACCGCCCGACGAAGGCGGCTTTGAAATCCGTGTGCCGAAGGGCCGCGCGCAGACCTTCGCCTCGAACATCGTCACGCATTCGCCCGTGAAGGCGATAGAGATGGATTATCACACCGTGCGCCGCGGCGAGACGGTGGCCAAGGTCGCGAAGATGTACGGCCTGACAGTTGCGCAGGTGCGGCAGGCGAACGGCATGAAACACGCGCGCCGCCTCACACCGGGCGAGCTGCTGCGTGTTCCCAAACAGTCGGCCATCGACGGAGTCGCCTCGCAGACCGCGATCGACAACCTTGCGAGCGGTTCGTCGAAGGCGGCGCAGGATCCGCTGCGCAGAACCAAGGGCAGGGAGAAACGCACGGTCACGATCGAGAAGGGCATGACACTCGGCGGCATCGCGAACCGGTATTACACCACGGTGTCGGACCTCATGATCTGGAACTCGATGGCGCCGCACGAGCCGCTGATTCCGGGCCGCGAACTTATTGTATGGACGCGTCCCGACGCGCGCGAGAAATCCGCCGAACAGCTTGCGAGCGAGGAGCAGAAGGCGCGCGAGATCGCGCTTGCCGAGGCCAAGGCGCCCGGTCGCCGCGTCGTCGCAACACCGCTCGCGCACACCGTGTCGAACAAGGCGGGCAAGGCCACGTTGCACCGCGTGGAACAGGGGCAGACCCTCTCGTCGATCGCGCGCACCTACGGCGTGTCCATCGACAATCTGCGCAAGTGGAACGAACTCCGCACCTCACGCGTCAGACCCGGAAAGGTGCTTCGTGTGTACCGCGACGTCCCGGATGCCGGCAAGCCGCCTGTTGTTGCAAGTACATCGCCCCAACCCGCAGCCGCCGCGGCAGCCGAGGCCGAGGATGATGAAGAGGATGTGCGCACAGGTGCGGCCGTTGAGGAAGAAGATGAAGTGCTCGTCGAGGCAAGTGTGGAAAAGGGCGAATCCGACGACACACACACCGTGGCGAAGGGCGAGACGCTATGGTCCATCGCCCAGGCGCACGGCGCGACGCTCGAACTCGTGAAGAAGTGGAACGGATTACACTCGGACGCGGTGCAGGCCGGACAGACACTGCGCGTGAAAGCACCGGCCTCATCCGGCGCGGCTTCGGTTGCAGGCGCTGTCGACGCGGTGTTCTCGTCGAACGCACAGCCGAAGGTCACACACGAACGGCCGAAGTCGTATGTCGTGCGGAAAGGCGACAATCTCTGGGGCATCGCGCGGCAGTTCGGTCTGAGCGTCGAGCAGTTGACGTTGTGGAACAACATCCGCGATCTGCAGGTACAGACGGGGCAGGAACTGCGGCTTCAGGCGCCGCTGCCGGCGGCGAAGGAGCTAGGATCGAAGGAGCTAGGATCGAAGGAGCTAGGATCGAAGGAGGTAGGATCGAAGGAGGTAGGATCGAAGGATCTAGGAACGAAGGAGGTAGGAACGAAGGAGGTAGGATCGAAGGAGCTGGGATCGAAGGAGCTGGGAGCGAAGGAGGTAGGAACGAAGGACGGGAAGGTGAAGGGTGCGAATATCCACGAGGCGGTGGTCAAGCAGCAGGGGACAAAGGTGTCCGAAACACCGTCGGTGGCTGTGACGAAAACCGACGTTGCAACGCAGGACGCGTCCGTCACGACCTACACCGTCGGCAAGGGCGACAATCTCTGGAGCATCGCAAAAAAATTCGGACGGAGTTGCGACGAGATCCGCGAGTGGAACAATCTGAAGCGGGAAACGATTCGTGTCGGCCAGGCCCTGCGTGTTGCACCGCCCGCCCCGCAAGCCGAGCAGACCCACGCCGCCGCCGCCCCTCGTGTCTCCGCGCGCACCTACGTCGTGAAGGAAGGTGACACACTCTACAGCATCGCCCGCCGCCTCGGCGTCACTGTGTCCGATCTCGAGCAGTGGAACAAACTCATCGACACCATCCGTCCCGGCCAGGAGTTGACCTACCAGGCGCAGTAGGTGGGACGGGGGACGAGGGACTGGGGACGGGGGACGAGGGACTGGGGACGAGGGACTGGGGACGGGGGACGAGGGACTGGGGACGAGGGACTGGGGACGAGGGAGTATTGATAGCGGGACAGCGGTTTTGTGTCACGCCGAGCCTGTCGAGGCGCGACGGTGGTCAGTCGGACGTTCAGACGATTAGACGATCAGACGATTAGACGATCAGACGATTAGACGATCAGACGATTAGACGATCAGACGATTAGACGATCAGACGATTAGACGATCAGACGATTAGACGATCAGACGATTAGACGACACGCCGATCCGATTCTCCCCGCGCTCCATTCGGCGTGTCCGCAACCCGCAAATCAAATCGGATAAGGGCGACCGGCAGGTCGCCCGTGACGCCCCGGGACCCCAACGCCGCTGGTCGCAACTGTGCTAGAGGTGTGTCGCGGCGTGCCGCGTGTCGGGCGACCGCCGGTCGCCCCTGCGGATGTAATCCGCGCGTAGCGCACACACCGAATACAACGCGGAGGGAATCGGATCGACGTGTCGTTTATTCGTCTACCGATCTACCATCTACCACCTACGGATCTACCAACTACCACCTACCGATCAACGCGATTCCCGCACGTGTGTCGGGCGACCGCCGGTCGCCCCTGCGGATGTGATCCGTGAGTAGCGCACACACTGAATACAACGCGAAGTGAATCGGATCGGCGTGTCGTTTATTCATCTACCATCTGCCACCTACCTCCTACCGATCTACCACCTACCGATCTACGCCAACGACACCACCCAAGCCAGACTAGTCACCCTCCCGGAACGGGAGCGGGCCGGGGTGAGGGTGATCCGAGAAGTAACATGACGCATTACTAGTGCCCCCTCCAGCTCACAGCGACTTACGTGCGGACGCACAATTTCCTTGACTATTCGAGTAGCACTCCATAAATTGATATTGTTGTCCTTTATACTACGTACCTGTGCTTCGCAGTGCCGCATCATTTCCTTTGGAGGGATCATGATCCGCTTTAAAACTGCTTGTCTTATTACCGTTCTGTTTACGACTCTCGCGGGGGGGGGGGGCAGTAGCCCATCCCACCGAATGTATCATTGGGAGTGATATTCAAAGCGGGGTCGTCATGTCCAACGAAGTACGGGGGTAATCATGCGGATTGACGAGATCCTCAGCGGCACGTACACCGACCTTCAACGTCGTCAAGCCCTACTGGTCCGCAACGGCTACCGGCGTGTGTTGCCCCGTGAGCTGGTGCAGAAACGGAGCGCACGCTCGACGGGCGACCTCCCCGCGCCGGTGGATCCACTCGACCTGCGTGTGTATCCGAATCCCTTCAACCCGGTGACAACGATACGTTTCCGGCTGCCCGATGCCGAGAATGTGCGCGTACAGGTGTTTACACTGCAGGGACGTGAAATTGCACGGCTGTTGGACGAGTGGCGCACTGCAGGCATGCATTCGCTGAATTTCGAGGCGGGACCGTCGTTACCGAACGGTGTATATCTCGTAACAGTGAAGGCGGGTGCACATCGGTCGATGAAACGCGTGACGGTGCTGCGATGATGAACGCGCTGCCTATTGGCCTTCATCACAGAGACGCGAAGGAGAATACCATGCATACCTATAGAATTTTCTATATCATTGTGTTGACAATTGGATTGGGCATGCCATTCGGCTTGACTTATGCACAGTCTGAACTTAAAACACTACTCGAGTGTACAGGAGAAGATTGGCCTACGGGATTGGGCTGGAGCGTCGTGGCGCTCGACGATGTCAATGGAGATGGTTGGCCGGATTTTGGGGTGAATGCGGCGGATAAAAACGAACTGCGTGTGTATTTCGGTGGTCCTGGTATCCTTGATTGCACAGCGGATGTAATCATTCCAGGTGGTCGTAATGCCGTCTATGCAGATATCAACGGAGATGGGCATCGTGATCTTGTTACGGTACTTCTCACAAACCGTATCATAGATTCTGTTCTTGACAAGCGGAGATGGATAAATGTCGTATATGGACGCGCGCCATGCCTGTTTTGTGGTGACAGTATTAAACTTCTGTCATACCCGCAACGTGCCACTTCGACCTTCGGGGCCTCATTTGTTGCCGGCGATATAAACAACGATGGGGCAATGGATCTCTTCGTGTGCGATTATCAGGGCAGGGGGGATGAATCCGTTGGTGACGGCTGTGTATATATTTACATGGGCGCGGACACGTTCCCCAAGGTCCCAGACGTGTTATTGATACCAAGCAAGCAACCGAATCAAATTGCCTATGGATATATCACATCCGTTGGTGATGTGAACGATGATGGATATGCAGACCTGGCTATTGGTCAACGTCATGTCAACTCAAGTTCATCGTCACCCCAGAATTGGTATTTACTCAATCTCCATTATGGATCTGCTGGTATGGCACTTTCGGCTGACCGACCAGATGTACTTTTGGATTCTAGATTCGTCGGCAGTCGAGACAGTTCCGAAACGTACCTCGAACAGGCAAGCATTCTGGATATGAATAATGATTCCATCCTGGACATTTTCTACGCGGAAACAGATGGGTACATCCATTACGGTTCTGGTGCAGGAATAGCACCGGTTCCTTCGAAGATGCTCTCCAGGGCATCCTGGCCCGATCTCGCCTCCGATGCGTATAGTATTGGCGACCTAAACAACGACACCTACAGCGACTTTGCGGTCCGCGCCGCCACGATTGCCGTCTTTATGACATATTGGCCTGGAAGGAGTTTCGGAATAAACAATAGGGAGTTCGGTAAAAGCTGGTCACCTGGATACGAACAGTATTACGGAAGCCGCGCCACAGGCAATCGACTCGCAGCACTCGGTGACGTGAACGGCGACGGATTCGATGACGTTATTGTTTCAGTTCCATTTAATGGGACGGGCCCTCGCCGCGGCTTCTTCCATGTTCTCGGCGGCAACAAGGATTTGAAGGTGGAGGAACAAGGCCCGCCAGTATCACCCACGGGAATAACCATTAGTCCCGTCTGGCCGAACCCCACCCATGGTTCCAGCACGGCCTTGGTCACACTTCCTGCGCCGAGTACCGTCCGCGTGAGCGTGCACGACCTGCTCGGCCGCGAGCTGCGGACGCTGCGGACGGGACAACTTGCCGCGGGCACACATGCACTGGGCTGGGACGCGTGTGATGCATCGGGACACCCGGTTGCGGCAGGAACCTACCTGTTTACAGTGCAGAGCAACACCGGCACCGTCACCACCACCATACTCGTCACACGCTGACAGGAGGTCCTTCATGAAAGCACTCATGTGTGGCCTCGTCCTACTTCTAGCGTATTCTGTCGTTCGTGCACAACCGGCCGCTACG
>JACRFB010000006.1 GCA_016218045.1 Ignavibacteriota bacterium | reverse complement strand
GCTCGGCCTCACACACACGCTTGCCGGTGAGGCGCAGCGGTTGATGGTACACCCGGAGGATCGTACTGCTGTTGCATGTGGCGACGAGCGTACGGGGTATCCGGCAATAGACCACGAACGTCCGGCTGTTGCTCCCACAGGTGAGCATCGTGCAACTGCGTGGTATGCGACGGAGGCGGGAACAGTGTTCTGCGCACACATCCCTGATCCGGCGCCAAAAGGGACACCGCGGCATGTGCGTCTGCGGTTGCGCCTGCCCGAGGGTCCGTCTGTTCCGGCATCGACCGTTGTGTACCGGGTCAGTGTAAAAGAAGACGGTCGAGTGGTGGCACAGAGCGACATACGCGCGGATGTGTCCGCGAATACACCGCGCACGACGGCAGTGCTCAATCATCGCGACACGTACGGCGAAGTGTACGCTTGTGGCTGGCGGCGCGGTAGCGGTCCAGTGACGGTGACAGTGGAGCACAGCGGATCAACACCCGCATACCTCGACTATGTCGCCATCGACGATCCTGCGGCCGACGCGTTGTTCTCCGGCCGCCGCAACGGGCAGATCGACGCCGCTTCATCACAGTTCATCAGTTACGACACCAACACCCTGCTTGCCATCTACACCTCCCTCGACCCGAACACCGACGCCGCCTCGGTGTATATTCTCGAACGCCTTATCACCGCCCGCCCCGCGCGGTGAGTGTCTGTACCCCATCCCACAGTCCTGCCGATGACCGACGCCGTACTAACTTTCGAGGACCTGTCGGGAACGGTTTCCATACGCGAAACCACGTCGGGCCGGCGCTCCATCTCCGTGCGTTTACACGATTCACGGACCTTCTCCCCGCGCACACAGTGGACAACACGCTACCCGGTCGATCTCATTCACAAAATCCTGCTTGTGAAAGGGGCCGCCTGGCTGTGTGATGAGATAGCGCGTGACGAGGATCCCGACGGTGTCGAGAGCGATATTCGTGCGTCCGTCCTCGGGTATGTCACGGGCGAAGAGGTGAACGGCTCACGTGTCCTGGATTTTGGATGCGGTTCGGGAGCATCGAGCATGGTGCTCGCCCGTCTCTTTCCCTCCGCGCAAATCTGCGGGATAGAACTTGTGGAGGATCTCCTCACAACCGCGCGGCAGCGTGCCGAGGTGATGGAGATCCGCAACGTGTCGTTTCATCTTTCGCCGGCACCAGATCGAATTGCGGATACCATCGGACCCTTCGATCACATCCTGCTCTCGGCTGTGTTCGAGCATCTTCTCCCGCACGAACGCGCGCCGTTGATGCAGGCGATCTGGGATGTCCTCGCGCCGGGTGGGATTCTTTTTATCAATCAAACACCCGACAGCCGCTTCCCCGTCGAGGTGCATACGACGGGCCTGCCGCTGATTCATTATCTCCCCGATTCCGCGGCATTTCGCCTTGCACGTACGCTTTCACGGCGCGGGCTCGCGGCTGAAAGCGACGAGAGTTTGTTACGTAAGGGAATTCGCGGCTCCACCCCGGCGAAAATCCTCCGGCTTCTCGCCGATAATACTCCCGCGCCGGTCCTGCTTCGACCTCGATACCAGAGCCTGCATCGTCAGAGTGACATCTGGTATCGCGCGGCCCGCGCGCGGCTTGCGTCGCGAGGCAATGTCCTTCACCGCAAAGTATTTCCGCCGATCGTCGACATCATGGTCGGGCTCGCCATCCCGATCGCGCCGTACCTATCCATCGCCGTGCAAAAGCCGTTGAACCGGGTACAGTCACAGGCATGAATCGCGGCGGTTCCGCCCGCCAGTGCGTACGCAACGGACGAACTGCCCATCTGCCTGCGCCACGGCCGCGTGTTAGACGTGACACGTAGCCACGTTGCACGTCGCACCTCGTCCGCCATAGGCAGCTCGGTGTGACACTACGCCGCTGTCCCGCTGTCCCGTCGCACCTCGACAAGCTCGGTGTGACACTACGTCGCCGTCCCGCTTCCACTCCCAACTCCTAGCTCCTAGCTCCTAACTCCTAACTCCTAACGCCCCACTCCTCTTGCTTTTCCCGCGCTTCCTCCGTACATTTATAATCCAACTCGGGGCAGTAGCTCAGTTGGGAGAGCGCTACATTCGCATTGTAGAGGTCGAGGGTTCGACTCCCTTCTGCTCCACAGACACGAGGTACCAGATTCATGCGCGGACAACATCGTTGTGATTTACAGACCAGAACGATAGCTGCCGCGCGTGTCTGTTTTATTCACCAGAGGCGCTGACGGGAAGAGAGATCAGGCGCCTATGCCGACTGTGCAGGAAATCGTCGACGTCCTTTTTGCCTGGGCCCCGGCCGCGCTCGCGTGGGAGAAGGATAATGTCGGCATACTGACCGGCGACGCGGGCGCGGAATGCACGGGCATCCTCGTGTCACTCGATGTGACGCGCGAGGTGATCGCCGAGGCGGTGTCGCGCGGAGCCAATGTTGTCGTGGCGCATCATCCGGTCATCTACCGCCCGCTGTCGTCCATCCGTGACGACGCCGAGCAGGGAAGACTGATCGGCGACATCCTGCGCAACCACCTCACGGTTGTCGCCATGCACACTAATGCCGACGCGGCGGCGACAGGTGTCAATACCTGCCTCGCGGAAACGCTGGGCCTGCGCGATACGGAGCCGCTCGGCGCCGCGCAGCCCGGAGCCGCGGCGGGCGAAGGACTGGGCACGCTGGGGCTGCTGCCGCAGCCGATGCTGATACGCGACTTTGTCGCCCATGTCAAACGGACGCTGGGCTGCACCGCCGTGCGCGCCTCGCGGCATGACGCGGACGCAACAATCCACCGGGTCGCGGTGTGCGGCGGGGCGGGGGGCTCGCTGCTCGAAACGGCGGCCCGGCGCGGCGCGCAGGCCTTCGTGACGGCCGACCTCAATTATCACGCGTTTCTGGATTACGGACGGCGCCTCCTGGTGCTGGACGCGGGACATTACGAGACCGAGTTCCCCTTTATCAACCGCTGCGTCGAGGTCCTCCGCGCGGGGCTCTTCGATAAGATGGAAAAATCTCGTATCTTCCCCGTATTGACGATGACGAATGGAATGTGTACAGTTTAAATACAAGACGCAGGAGTACCCTTGAAGAACAAGCTTCGATCGTTGTACCTGCTGCAATTGCTGGATACCGAGCTGGATGAACTGCGTGAACTGCGTGGCGATCTCCCCGAATCAGTACGCAAACTCGAGGAAACCGTCAACGAGCTGCGCACGCGCATCGAGGATTCCGCCGCGGCTCTGCGGACGGGCATCACCGAACGCACACGCATGGAGAAGGATTCGCTCGAACTGATCGCGAAAATCGAGAAGTACAAATCCCAGCAACTGCAGGTGCAGAACAACAAAGAATACGACGCGCTGACGCACGAGATTGAAATCGCCGAGGAAACGATTCAGCGCTATGAACAGGAAATCGAGATGTTCGCCGGCGAGGCCGAGGAAATCAAGTCGCAGAAAATCGAACTTGAAGAGGAACTCGACACTCTCGCCAAGGAATTGTCGGAAAAAACCGAAGAGCTGAAAAGCGTCCTCGCCGTCACGGCCGAGGAGGAGACGCGGCTCGAGGGCAAACGCGACGAGGCCATCACGAACATCGGTGCCGCGGATCTGGAACTCTATACCCGCATCCGCAACGCGAAGGTCAAGGCGGTCGCGCCCATCAAGCGCAACGCCTGCAGCGGCTGCTTCAACGTTGTTCCTCCCCAACTTATTCTCGAAATCAAAAAGAACATCCGAATGTATGTGTGCGAACACTGCGGCCGTATCCTTGTCAGCGAGGATTTGGCGGCTGACACGCGCATTGAATAACAAAGGGTCTCATGCCCGTCGGGCAGCCGCCTCCGACCGTTTATGCGGCCGGGGGAGGAAAGTCCGAACTCCACAGGGCAGGGTGCCGGATAACGTCCGGGCGTCGAGAGGCGACGGAAAGTGCAACAGAAAAAACACCGCCCCGCTCTGCGGGGTAAGGGTGAAAAGGTGCGGTAAGAGCGCACCGGCAGCGTGGAGACATGCTGGCCTGGCAAACCCCATCCGGAGCAAGATCAAGCAGGATGTTCCCCTCAAGGCCGCGCGGCTCGCGTGGTTCGCCTCCGGGCGAAGGCATCCGGGTAGGTCGCTGGAGCATCGCAGCAATGTGATGCCAAGAGAAATGGCTGCCTCGTCCCGTTTCGCGGGATAGACAGAATTCGGCTTACAGACGGGCTTGAGACCTTTCTATCACTGACAAAGATTTTGAAGATGTGTACGTTTCATAAAATACTGAGAAGGAATTATCCATGGACGCAAGATGGAGCATCAGGCCCCCCGGGGATCCTGATAACGTGCGTCGCCTCGTCGAGGAGATTCATGTACCTGAAGTCATAGCATCGATCCTGATCTCGCGAGGGATCACGGATTATGAGACGGCGAAGGCCTTTTTCCGGCCCTCGCTGCAGCAGTTGCTCAACCCCTTCCTCATGCACGACATGGAGAAGGCCGTCGCGCGCATCGTGCACGCGCGCGCGCAGGGCGAGCGCATCCTCGTCTATGGCGACTACGATGTGGACGGCACCAACAGCGCGAGTCTGCTCTATCTGTATCTGAAGCGGCTCGGTTGCGAGGTCGACGTCTATATCCCCGACCGCATGAAGGAAGGGTACGGCATCTCCGAACTCGGCATCGACTTCGCGCATAAAAACGGCACCCGCCTGCTCATCTCGATCGACTGCGGCATTACCGCCGTCACGCAGGTCGCGTACGCAAAAACCCTGGGCATGGACGTGATCATCTGCGATCACCATGAGCCGGGGCAGCAGATCCCCGACGCGCACGCTGTGCTCGATCCGCTCAAGCCCGGCGACGTGTATCCCTTCAAGTATCTGTCGGGCGCGGGCGTCGGTTTCAAGCTGCTGCAGGGTCTCGCCGAGTACGACGGCAATCGCGAGGCGCCCTACGACTATCTCGACTTTGTCGCAATCGCCGCCGCCGCCGACATCGTGCCGCTCGTGGGCGAGAACCGCATCCTCGTGCATCACGGACTCAAGATCATCAACGAGAATCCGCGGCCCGGCATCCGCGCGCTCATGGAGTCGTCGAACCTCTCCTTCGGCAACCTCACCGCGCAGCAGATCGTCTTTGTCATGGCGCCGCGCATCAACGCCGTCGGCCGCCTGGGCGACGCCACACGCGCCATCGACCTGCTCGTCTCGGAAGACGAGGAGTCGGCGCGCCGCTACGCGCAGATCCTCGAGGAGGAAAACCGCAACCGCAAGGTCATCGACGAGGAAACCTTCAACCACGCGCAGACCATCGCCGAGGCCTATCTCGCGGAAGACAGCAGCAAGCCGCTGATCCTGCACGACGGCTCGTGGCATCCCGGCGTCATCGGCATCGTCGCCTCGCGCCTTGTCGAGAAATTCTACCGGCCGACGATTCTGCTCACCACCATCGACGGTGTGGCCAAGGGATCGGCCCGCAGCATCATGAACTTCAACATCTACGAGGCGCTGCGCCGCTGCGAGGATCAGCTCATCCAGTTCGGCGGACACAAGTATGCCGCGGGCCTCGCGCTCGAGATCGACAAGATCCCGGCCTTCCGCGAGAAATTCATGGGCATCGCCGACGAGATGCTGAGCGAGGACATGCTCGTGCACGAGATCAGCGCCGACGGCATACTCCGCATGTCGGATATTACACCCCGCTTCATCCGCATTTTGAAACAGTTCGCGCCCTTCGGTCCGGGCAACATGCGCCCGGTGTTTTTTGCCTCGGGTGTGGAGGTGTTCGGCGAGCCGCGCATCGTCGGCCGCGATCACCTGAAGCTGAAGGTGCGGCAGGACGGCGTGGTTTTCGACGCGATCGGTTTTAATCTGGGTTCGCTGATGCAGCGCATCTCGGGTTCGGGATCGGTGGTCGATCTGCTGTTCACGATAGAAGAGAATACATGGAACGGGAACGTGTTCCCGCAGTTGAAGCTCCGCGACCTGCGCGCCGCGAACGATCCGCGCACGCGGCAGGAGGTGCTCGACAATCTTCATCCCGCCTACACACATTCACTGTCGAATAACTAACAATCGTTCTGGAGGTTTCGATGTCCGGCCATTCCAAATGGGCAACGATCAAACGCGCGAAGGGCGCCAAGGATGCCGCTCGTGGCAAGCTCTTCAGCCGCATCATCAAGGAGATAACAATCGCTGCGCGCAACGGCGGCGGCGATCCGACGGGCAATCCGCGCCTGCGCCTCGCGGTCGACAAGGCGAAGGGTTCGAACATGCCCGCCGACAACATCAAACGCGCCATTCAGCGCGGCACCGGCGAACTCGAGGGCCAGGCCTTCGAGGAAATCACGTATGAAGGGTACGGTCCGGGCGGCACGGCCTTTCTTGTGGAAGTGATTACCGACAACCGCAACCGCACCGTCGCCGAGATACGCCACCTGTTCTCGCGCAACAACGGGAACCTCGCCGAGACCGGCGCGGTGGGCTGGAAATTCGACCGCCGCGGCGTCATCTCGGTCGCGAAGGATCGCAGCGAGGACGACATGATGATGATTGCGCTCGACGCCGGCGCCGACGACATGGAGACCGAGGACGAGAGCTTCGAGATCTATACCACGCCGGGCGATTTCGACGCCGTGCGCACCGCGCTCGAAGGGCAGGGGATCACCATCAGCGAGGCGGCCATACAGATGGTGCCGCAGAACACAACCAAGGTCGACGGCAAGGAAGCCGAGGGCGTGCTGCGTCTCTATGAATCGCTCGAGGAACACGACGATGTGCAGAACGTGTACGCGGACTTCGACATCGACGCGAGTGTGATGGAGTCGCTCGGCTAGGGCGGCGGCGCATGCGTATCATGGGTGTGGATCCGGGATCCCTCGTCACGGGTTTTGGTATCGTCGATGCGGGACCGCGCGGACTCGCGCGCGTGTCGAGCGGCGCCATCGTGCTGCGTTCGGCGGACCCCCTCCACGACCGGCTCGCCGTCATCTATGACGCGCTGCTGCGTGAAATCGATCTGTGGCATCCCGACTCGTTCTGCATCGAGACGGCGTTTTACAGCAAGAACGTGCAGTCCACACTCAAGCTCGGTCACGTGCGCGGCGTCGCCATGCTCGCCGCCGTGCACCGCGCGCTGCCGATTGCCGAGTACTCGCCGCGCGAAGTGAAACGTGCGGTGACCGGCACCGGCGCGGCGTCGAAACTGCAGGTCGCCTACATGGTGAAACACCTCCTCGGTCTCACCACTTCCTTCGCCCGCTCCGACGAGGCCGACGGACTCGCGCTCGCGATCTGTCATGCGGGTGTTGCGCCGCGCGCTGTGCGCGGACCCTCGCGCAGCTCGTCGTGGGCGGCGTTTGTGAAGGACAATCCGGAGCGCGTGCGCGCATGATTGAACACGTACACGGGCGCCTCGTGCGCAAGGAACCCATGCTCGCGGTCGTTGATGTGCACGGCATCGGATACGCCGTCCATATCACGCTGCAGACCTACGAGAAACTGCCGCCCGCGGGCGAGACGGTGGAATTGCTCGCGCATCTGCATGTGCGCGAGGACGCCATGGCGCTTTTCGGATTCCTGCACGAGGAGGAACGCGCGATGTTCCGTCAACTGCAGAACATCTCCGGCATCGGCGTGCGTATCGCCATGAACATCCTCTCGCGCTCGGGCGCGGCGGAATTGCGCGGTTTTGTGCTCGAAGGCAATGTCGGCGCACTGACGCGCATCCCGGGCGTAGGAAAAAAAACGGCCGAACGCATGATTCTCGAATTGCGCGACGTATTTGCGAAGGGTCCTGCGGGATCCGTCACGGTTCCCGCCGCCGCTTCACCGCGCGATGAGGCCCTTTTAGCACTGCTTTCACTCGGATATGCCCGGCCTGTAGCCGAAAAAGCGCTGTCGAAAGCGCTTCAAGACCCGGCGCTCGGGGCTTCTCCCAACACCGGCGACCTTATCAAGTCTGCTTTACGTGCTGCCACAGGATGATTCCTCGTTGATACGAAACAACTTAGAATTTTTTCATTAACTCTTGCTTTAAGAAAAAGGGGGCTGTATATTGCACCCGCATTCACTGTTTCCAAAAGCCAACCGCGGCACGCCCTCCTCAGCTTCGGTTGGCTTTTTTGTTGTATACACGCTGAATTCGAGGATTTTGCACGCTCTGTACCCCGGGCTGTCCTTTTCATCGGGTGGAAAAAGGAAATAGTTGGCGATTTCCTGCTGCGTGTACCGCGGCGGAAATATGGCGTGTTGAATGGTGCGGCTCCGAAAACGGGGGAGGAAAAGCTGCAGAGCGGCTTCGCCGGATTCCTTCGTGCACATCCAGGCGACCGCGTAGCTTACCGCGGAGCAGAAATTACAGCGCGGCTTCGCCGGATTCTTCTGTGCGAATCCGGACAACTTCCTCGACGGGGATGACAAAAATTTTGCCGTCACCAACCTGTCCCGTGCGCGCGAATTTTATGACGACATCGACGGCCGCTTCGACGAGGTGATCCGCGACGACAACTTCGATCTTGATTTTCGGAAGTGTGTCGATATGGTATTCCGCGCCGCGGAACGTTTCGGTATGGCCTTTCTGCCGGCCGAAACCCTTGACTTCCGAGATCGTCATTCCGCGTATGCCGATATCCTGCAGGCCGTCGCGAACGTCATCGAGTTTGAAGGGGCGGATGATTGCTTCGATCTTTTTCATATATTGCGTGAGCACCTCGTGTACGAGCGGGAGAACTTACTCCGGTCCGCGGCAAAATACAATCGTTTCACGGAAGTTGTGCCGCTGCGCGCAACACACGAGACCTCTGCACCGGTGAATCCATCCCTTTCCCATCCTTCAGACTGGCGGTACAACGTATGAGCACACGTCGCTACCCGGTTATCTTTCTGCTTCCCAGGCCAGAAAAATCCTCGCGGCTCATCCTGATATTCAGGCCGTTCATGATGATCCCCGTGGTGTTCTGGGGCGCGTTGTACGGGTTTGTCGCGCAGATGGTCGGTGTCATTTCCTTCTGGGCCGTACTGATCCTCGGATCGTATCCGCAGACGTTATGGGAATTCTGCGAGCGGTATTTCCGCTTCAACATGCAGATCAACGCGTACTCGTCGCTGTTGACGGACGTGTATCCCTCTTTCAACGGCAAGCCTGACAACGGGTATCCCGTCAAGGTGCAATTGGAACGGCCTGAGCGGTCGTCGCGCCTGTACGCGTTATTCCGTTTCCTCCTCCTGCTCCCGCAGGTGTTTTTTGCGATCGGATACGGACTCGTCATCGGTTTTGTGTACATGGTCCTCTTCTGGGTTGTGCTGTTCATCGGCCGCATCCCCGATGGTTTCTGGGGCCTCATTTCGCGCTACTTCATCTGGTCGTCCCGCCTCACCGCGTACTCCATGCTGCTCGTCGACGAATATCCCCCCTTCAACGGGCTGCAGCCCCTCTCCTCCGAAGAAGAAGTATTCGGCAGAATCTGACCCGCCGCCGGTATCCGACACGGATGTCCGGTTTGGTTTTCCGGCGAGTTCCTGCTACCTTGTTTTCACCCTATCTCACCTGATCCTCGGGTGCCCACCATGCTTACAGAATTCGGTAAAGTTTTCATTTTCTTCCTTCTCGGCGTCGCCATCGTCGGCGGCGCGCTCATTGCGGTGCGTCTGATCGCCCCGCGCAACCGGACGAAGGAGAAGCTGCTCGCGTACGAATGCGGCGAAGATCCCATCGGTTCACCGTGGGTGAAATTCAACATCCGCTTCTACGTGGTCGCGCTCATTTTTATCCTGTTCGATGTCGAACTCGTCGTGCTCTTCCCCTGGGCTGTCGTGTTCGAGAAGATGGGGATGTACGCGTATGTGTCCGGAGCCATCTTCATCGTGATCCTTTTCCTCGCGGATTTTTATCTGTGGGCGAAGGGCGATCTCGAGTGGGTCCGCCCGCAGCCGCATATCCCGCGCATGCAGGATATCGTCGACACACAACCCGTCCGCCCCGTTCCTCCCGTTGCTCCGAAGCAGGTCGAAGTGCCTGCAGAGGCCTGATCCCACCGTTTTTCCTCACAGTATCACACCTGGTGTATGGGACTACTGAATCAGCAATTCGATGACGGCAACATCGTCCTGACCACCGCTGAAGGCGTACTGAACTGGGCCCGGCTCTGCTCGTTATGGCAGATGTCGTTTGGCCTCGCCTGCTGCGCGATCGAGATGATGGCTGCCAGCGCCTCCCACAACGACATCATGCGTTTCGGCGTCATTCCGCGGCCGAGTCCGCGCCAGTGCGACGTGATGATTGTTGCCGGCACGGTGACTCTCAAAATGGCCACACGCCTGAAACGCCTGTACGAGCAGATGGCCGAGCCGCGGTATGTCGTGTCGATGGGAAGTTGTTCCAACTGCGGCGGTCCGTACTGGGAGCACGGCTACCATGTGCTCAAGGGTGTCGATCGTGTCGTACCGGTGGACGTGTACGTGCCCGGCTGTCCCCCGCGTCCCGAGGCCCTGCTCGAGGGCTGGATGCGCCTGCAGGAAAAGGTGCGCGACTTCTCGCTTGTGAAAAAACCCGCGCAACCCGCCGCTTGACCGTAGAACTGACGAACAACGGGATCAACTCCATGTCTCTCACGCCTCAGACAATTTTCGACGAACTCACGGCCACCTTTCCCGAACTGGCTTTGACCTTCGATGCCGCGGTGCCGTGTGTCATCGTGCCCGCCGCGGGGATCCGCGACGTGTGCCTGCAGCTCCGCGACCATGCCGCGTACGCCTTCGACACGCTCATGTGCCTGACGGGCATGGACTACGGCGACGGCACACTCGGCGTCGTGTACCATCTCGGTTCCACCCCGCACAAACACACCCTGACCGTCAAGGTGCTCGTGCCGAAGGAAACACCCTCCGTGCCGACGGTGGAGAAGGTCTGGCGCACCGCCGACTGGCACGAGCGCGAGGCCTACGATCTCATCGGCATCACCTTCGAAGGGCATCGCGATCTGCGCCGCATCCTTCTTCCCGACGACTGGGAAGGCCATCCGCTGCGCAAGGATTACGAGGTGCCCGAGTATTACAACGGCATGAAAGTCCCGTACTGAGACCCCATCCGCAAAGACAATGCACGATCTGAAAGAATCAATCGCCGAACACATCGAATCCGGCAGACTGCGTACCGATGAGCTGGTCCTCAACATGGGCCCGCAGCATCCGTCCACGCACGGTGTGCTCCGTCTCGAACTCGTTCTGGATGGAGAAATCGTCGTCAAGGTCATCCCGCATCTCGGCTACCTTCACCGTTGTTTCGAGAAACACGCCGAGGCCATGACCTATCCGCAGGTGATTCCGTACACGGACCGCCTCGACTACCTCGCGTCCATGAACAACAACCACGGGTACGTGCTCGCGGTCGAGCGGATGCTGGGCATCGAGTTGCCGGATCGTGTCGAGTACATCCGTGTGATCATGGCCGAGCTGCAGCGCATCGCGTCGCATCTTGTGGCCGTCGGCACGTACGGCCTCGACATCGGCGCCTTCACGCCCTTCCTCTTCCTCTTCCGCGACCGCGAGTACATCCTCGACATCTTCGAGAAGACCTGCGGCGCGCGGCTCCTGTACAACTACTTCTGGGTCGGCGGCCTCTCGCACGACGTACATGCCGGCTTCGAGAAGGAAGTGCTCGACATAGTCGCGCAGATACGCACGACGGTGAAGGAAGTGATGGACCTTCTCATTCTCAACAAGATCTTTGTCGAGCGCCTCGCGAATGTGGGTGTGCTGCCGGCCGACGTGGCGCTGTCGTACGCGTGTTCCGGCCCCATGCTGCGCGGTTCCGGCGTGAACTGGGATCTGCGCCGCGACGATCCGTACTCCATCTACGACCGTTTCGAATGGAACGTGATCGTGGGCAAGGGCGAGGCGGGCACGCTGGGCGACTGTTGGGACCGCAACATCGTGCGTATGCACGAGATGATCGAGAGCTGCAACATCATCGAGCAGGCGATTGCCGGACTGCCCGCGGGCGATGTGGCCTCGGCGATTCCGAAACGTGTGCGGCCTCCCAAGGGCGCCGAAGCATACGCGCGTGTCGAGAATCCCCGCGGCGAACTCGGGTACTACGTTGTGAGCGACGGGACCGGCAATCCGTTCCGCTGCAAATGCCGCGCTCCCGGATTCGTGAATCTGAGCGTGATCGATGAAATCTCTCGCGGCCACCTGATTGCGGATCTTGTCGCAATTCTTGGAAGCATCGATATCGTCCTCGGCGAAATCGACCGTTGAGACACATCCGACGAACCTCCTACCTCTGACGTCCATGGAATCCTTCCTTACGAATCTCCTCGGCGACAACCTCGTGACGATGCTGATCTATTGCGCGTTGCCGCTGGTTTTCGTGTTCTCGTACGCGCTCCTCGCGATGCTCGGAGAACTGAAAATCTCGGCGTGGATGCAGGATCGTCTCGGACCCATGCGCACCGGACCCTACGGCGTGTTCCAGCCCATCGCCGACGTGGTGAAACTCCTGCAGAAGGAGGACATCACGCCGCGGCAGGCCGACACCTTCCTCTTCACGCTCGCGCCGTTCCTCGCGTTTATGGGTTCCTACGCCGCCTTCGCCGCGATCCCGTTCTCGAGCATGTACATCGGCGCGAATCTCGACATCGGACTCTTCTACGTGTTTGCCGTCGGCTCGATCGGTGTTGTCGCCCTCATGATGGCCGGCTGGTCGTCGAACAACAAGTACTCGCTGTACGGCGCCATGCGCTCGGTCGCGCAGATCGTGAGCTACGAGGTGCCAGCGGCCATGTCGCTGCTCATCGTGGTGCTCGTGGTCGGGTCGCTGAACATGCAGGACATCGTGCTCGCGCAGTCGGGACCGTTCTGGAATTGGTTCATCTTCGGCGGACCCAAACACGCCGTCACACTCACGAGCGGCACGGTGATCGACGGGTCGTGGACCTATCTGATCTTCCTCCCGTTTTTTGCGGTGACCTTCCTCATGTATTACGTCTCGGCACTCGCCGAAACGAATCGTACGCCCTTCGACATCCCCGAGGCCGAATCGGAACTCGTGTCGGGGTATCACACCGAATACAGCAGCATGAAGTTCGCCATGTTCTACATGGCCGAGTATTCGAACATGTTCCTCGTTTCGGCCATCGCCGCGATCGTGTTCCTTGGCGGCTGGCAGACCCCGTACGGCACCACCATCGGTGAACTCGTGGGCGTGCCCTGGCTGGGCGCACTCGAGCAGTTCGGGTGGCTCGCGTTCAAGGGCATGTTCCTGGTCTTTGTCATGATCTGGCTCCGCTGGACGCTGCCGCGTCTGCGTGTCGATCAGCTCATGTACATGTGCTGGAAAGTGCTCATCCCGTTCTCGTTCGGGATCGCGCTTATCGTCGGTTTCCTCGTCATGATCGTGTAGTACTCATCCACGCAAAGGCACCTCGTCATGAGCGGTTATCTGCAAGACATCAAGGACGGCATCTGGACCGTGCTCGTCGGTATGCGCATCACATGGAGCCACCTCTTCACGAAGAAGGTGACGATACAGTATCCGAATGTGAAGCGTGAATTGCCCGACCGCGTGCGCAACAGGTTGTACGTGAACATGGACGACTGCATCGGGTGCGATCAGTGCGCGAAGGCATGTCCCGTGAACTGCATCGCCATCGAGACCATCAAGGCCCTGCCGACCGACGATCTCGGCGCGACCTCCACGGGCAACAAGAAGCGGCTCTGGGTGTCGCGTTTCGACATCGACATCGCGAAGTGCTGCTACTGCGGGCTCTGCGTGTACCCGTGCCCAACCGAGTGTATCAAGATGACCGACGTGTTCGAGTTCTCGGAATACAACCGCAACGATCTCGTCTATCGTTTCAGCACCATGACCGCCGCCGAAGTCGCCGAGAAACAGTCCGCAGCCGACATCTATCAGGCGGAGCAGGATGCCAAGAAGGCCGCGGCGGCCGAAGCCAAAAAGAAGGAAGCAGCGGCAGCGGCAGCAGCGGCTGCGGCGGCTCCGCCCGCACCCCCCGCGACAGACAGCAACGCACCAGCATAAACCATCGCATGCACATGGCCGATATCCTCTTTTACGTCTTTGCCGCGATCACCGTGTGTTCGGCGATGGTTGTGGCCTTCGCCCGCAACGTCATCTACGCGGCGTTTGCGCTGCTCTTCACCTTCCTCGGCGTCGCCGGACTCTACGTGTTCCTGCAGGCGGATTTCCTCGCCGTCGCGCAGGTCATGGTCTACATCGGCGGCATCCTGATCCTGATCATTTTCGGAGTCATGCTCACGAACCGCGTCACCAACGTCGACGTGACCAGCGGCACCCTGCACACGCTGCCCGCCACCATCATCGCGGGTGTGCTGCTCGGAACCCTGGTGTTGCTCGTCACACGCGCAACGTGGATCGACGCGGGCGTGCTGCCCGACGTGCAGGGGACAACCGCCGCCATCGGTGAACGCCTGATGAGCACGTATCTCCTGCCGTTCGAAATCATCGGCATCCTTCTGCTCGTCACCATCATGGGCGCCGCGATGATAGCGCGCGCCGATTCCTCGAAGAAGGAGTCAGCATGACCATCGGACTTTCCCACTACCTCGTCGTCGCGGCGATCCTTTTCTCGCTCGGCGTTCTGGCCCTCGCGACGCGCCGCAACGCGGTGCTCATGCTTATGGGCATAGAACTCATCCTGAACGCGGCCAACATCAACCTCGTCGCCTTCTCGCGCTTTCAGGCGATGAACATCGACGGGCATGTGACGGCCGTGTTTGTCATCATCCTCGCCGCGGCCGAAGCCGCCGTGGCGCTCGCGATCGTGCTGCAGATCTATCGTCAGTATCAGACGGTGAACGCCGACGAAATCGACAAGCTCCGCGAGTGAGGAAGCCCAAGAAAGGTCTATCCGCATGAAACGCCTGCTCCCCATATTGCTCCTCGCGGCTCTCGGTACTGCCGCGCCCGTGCTCGCCCAGAAAATCACGTATAGCTGGGATCCGAGCCGCAAACTCGTCATCGGTGTCGACGGCGGCGCGACAAAGTATTTCGGGGAATTCACCGACCAGCATTTTGGGACGTTCTTCGGCGCCCATGCCAAATATTTCTTTGTTCCGGAAGTGGCCGCGCAGATCAATGGCGGCATCGGAAATTACATCTACAACCGCCGCTGGCAGGCGAAATTCTCCGACAGCTACGCGACCCAGTTTTTCCGCGATCCGCGCCTCGGCGGCACCGGAGTGCCGGGGACGCCGCTCACCGACGTCAAACATCAGGTTCTCGAAGTCGACAAGCTCTTTTTTGTCGAGGGGCGCGTGCTGGTGAACATGTTCCCGCGCCGCAGCTTCAATCCCTACATCTCCTTCGGCGCCGGCATGCTGAACTTCAGCAATTCCAATGTCGAACGGAGAATGCCCAACGGCGATCCGCTGCTGAACGTCACCTTCGGCGAGGAAACATTCTATCTGAAAAAAGGCGCGGTCATCGAATCCATGCTGTCGGATCTTCCGGCCGACGCAAACGTGAAGACCGTCATTCCGCTGGGTCTCGGATTCGACATATTGCTGTCCGATATTCTGTCAATTAACCTCGATTTCACGTACCGCTTTGTGCTCGGGCAGGGCGGCGACATGCTCGACGGATTCGGCAAGGAGACCATCGAGAACTTCGCCCGTATCGATCAGCGATACACGGTGCACTCGTCCGAAGCGAACGATTCGTGGGCGACGGGTTCGCTTTCGCTGCAGTTCTATCTGTTCGGCGAGAACGACCGCGACGACGACGGGCTCTCCGACAACGACGAAATTTCGCGCGGCACCGATCCCTTGAATCCCGACAGCGACGGCGACGGCATCAACGACAGGGAAGAGGTCTACACGACCAAGACCGATCCTCTCAAGACCGACACCGACGACGACCGCCTGACCGATGGCGAGGAACTGGCAAAAAAGACCGATCCGCTGATCGACGACACCGACGGCGACGGTCTGCGCGACGGCGACGAAGTGGCGCAGGGCACGGATCCGTTGAACCGTGACACTGATCGCGACGGGCTGGACGACGGCGCGGAAGTGCGCACGCACAAGAGTGATCCGCTCAAGACCGACACCGACGGCGATACGATAAACGACGCCGAGGAAGTGCGCGGCCTGCGCACCGATCCGCGCAATCCCGACACCGACAACGACGGTCTCCGCGACAATGAGGAAGCGGGGCAGGGAACTGATCCGTTGAAGGCCGACACGGATGCCGACGGTCTGCGCGACGGCGACGAAGTGAACCGGCACAAGACCAAGGCGCTCGTTGCCGACACCGACAACGACGGCTTGCTCGATGGCGACGAAATCACGCGCAACACCGATCCGTTAAAGGCCGACACGGATGGCGACGGATTGGCGGACGGACGCGACAAGTGTCCGCTGCAGCCCGAGACGCGGAACGGTGTGAACGACGACGACGGATGTCCCGACGACGCGGCCGAGCCGGCATCCGAAACCGCGCCGGTTCTGAAAAAGGGCGCAAAGATCATTCTCCAGAATGTCGAGTTCGAGACGGCCAAGGCAGATCTGTTGCCCGGTTCCATCACGGCGCTCGACGACGCGTACAAGACTCTCGTCGACAATCCCGGCATGAAAGTCGAAATCGGCGGTCACACCGACAATGTCGGCAAGGCGAAGCTGAACAAGGACATTTCGCTGCGCCGCGCCAATGCCGTGAAAAACTATCTCGTTGCGAAGGGCATCGACGCGGCGCGCCTCAGCGCGCGCGGCTACGGCTCGACGCAGCCCCTCGCCCCGAACACGACCGAGGCGGGCCGCGCGCGCAACCGCCGCATCGAATTCAAAATCGTTCAAATGCAGTAACACCCCCGCATCGATACTGCGGGACCATTTCGCACTATTCCGCGAAACAGCAGAAACGCCATGTCTCCTCAGACCCTCACCACACTCACGATCGCCATACTCTTTCTTCCTCTGGCGTCGTTTGTAATTCTCCTCGCGTTCGGGAAACGACTTCCGCGCCAGGGCGATTTTGTCGGAACAGCGATACTCTTCCTCACGCTGGCGCTGTCGCTGGTGGTGATGATAGGGTCGGTCACCTCTGTTCCCGCGGGATCGATTCCGGGATTCCCCGCCGCGCCTGTGCAGAGCACGTTTACATGGGTGGACTTCAATACCACGATGACGGTGTTCGGCCAGAATATTCCGATGCGTATCGAACTCGGGATCATGATCGACAACCTTGTCGGCATCATGCTCGTGGTTGTGTCGCTCATCTCGGCGCTGGTGCATCTGTTTTCGATCGGGTACATGCATGGTGATGCCAAGTACTCGCGATACTTCGCCTATCTGGGCCTGTTCACTTTTTCGATGATGGGCATTGTTGTCACGAACAACATCCTGATGATGTACATCTTCTGGGAGCTGGTGGGCTTGAGCAGTTATCTGCTGATCGGTTTCTGGTACGAGAAGCCGGGTCCGGCCTACGCGTCGAAGAAGGCGTTCCTCGTGAACCGCATCGGCGACATCGGCATGTGGATCGGCATCATGATCCTGTTCACCAATTACGGCACATTCAGTTTCGACAAGATATTTGCGTCCATCAGCGCGGGCAATCTGCCTTTCGGATCCGAGACCTGGCTGACGGTCGCGGGCATCTGCATCTTCTGCGGCGCTGTGGGCAAGAGCGCGCAGTTCCCGTTGCACACATGGCTTCCCGACGCAATGGAAGGTCCGACGCCCGTCAGCGCCCTCATCCACGCCGCGACGATGGTTGCGGCGGGTGTGTACCTCGTTGCGCGCGTTTTCCCGATGCTCTCCGGTGACGCGCTGTTTGTGATCGCCGTCACGGGCGCGCTCACCGCGTTCATTTCGGCTACAATCGCCATCGCGCAGAACGACATCAAGAAAGTGCTCGCGTACTCGACAGTGAGCCAGCTCGGCTACATGGTTCTGGCGCTCGGTGTCGGCGCCTATCAGGCGGGCATTTTCCATCTTGTGACACACGCGATGTTCAAGGCCTGCCTCTTCCTTGGCAGCGGCTCCGTGATCCACGCGATGCATCACAGCTTGCATCACCTGCACGACCACGAAACCGACCCCCAGGATATCCGCAACATGGGCGGCCTGAAAGGGAAGCTTCCGGTGACATACCTGACCTTCCTCGTTGCGACGCTCGCCATTTCCGGTGTGCCGCTCTTCTCGGGATTCATGAGCAAGGACGAAATACTCGCCGGTGCCTGGGCCTTCGGGTCGCTGCGCGGCGGTCTGGGCCTGCTGATGCCGTACATCGGTTTCGGCGTCGCGATGCTCACCGCGTTCTATATGTTCCGTCTCGTGTTCCTGACCTTCCATGGCGAACCCAAACGCGCGGATGTGTACGCGCATCTGCACGAGTCCCCCGTGACGATGAAGACGCCGCTGATCGTGCTCGCGACACTCTCGCTGTGGTTTGTGTTTTCGTTTAATCCCTTCGGCGCGGCATCCGGTTGGATACTGAAGTCGTTGCCGGTGCCTGTCACCGTCACCGGCCAGAATTGGTACGCCTTTTCGCATGGCGAAGGGCATGAAACCGCGGCGCCCGCGCATACGGCCGAGACTCACGAGACGACCGCACCCGCAGCCGGTGACCACGCCGCCGCGCCCGCGGAAGCAACAGTGAATCCCGCGCAGGAAACCTTCACGCACGGAATGCATCAGGCGCACATGTCGGCGATGATAACATCGCTGCTTGTGGCGGGTCTCGGCATCCTCGTCGCGTGGGGCGTGTACCGACGCAAGATGATCGACGTCGACGCGTTTACCGCGCGCGTTCGTCCTTTGCACGTGTTCTTGAGTAAGAAGTGGTTTTTCGACGAGATATACGAACAGTGGGTGGTTGTTCCCTTCCTGCTGATGGTAACCCGCGCCATGGCCTGGTTCGACGCAAAAGTTGTGGACGGCGCCGTGAATGGTGTCGCCTCCGTGACCCGCTTCCAGTCGTGGCTGAGCGGCCAGTTCGACAAGTACGTCGTCGACGGACTTGTGAATTTCACGGGCTACGCCGTCGGGTTCTTCGGAATACTGTTCCGCAAGACGCAGACCGGGCGCATTCAGACCTATATCGCCTTTCTCATTCTCGGCGTCATCGTGCTCTTCTATGTGTATTATTGAGCATCACACGCCGTCTCATACATCCGTGCAGAATTCGAACATTGAGTAACGATAGCCTTCTGGTGGAGGATTGATGAATTTCCCCATTCTTTCTGTCATCACGTTTCTTCCCATCATGGGAATGATCCTCGTGCTTTTCCTCAACAAGGACAATGTGCGCGCGATTCGCGCCGTGTCCGTCATCGTCACGGGCCTGCAGGTCCTGCTCGCGGTTGCCGTCGTGATGGCATTCAATGCGGCGCTGCCCGGCATCAACGATGTCAAAACCATGCAGCTCGTCGAACGCGTGCCGTGGATCTCGATACCGCAGACACCGTGGTTCGGTGAAATTCGTATCGAGTATTTCATGGCCATTGACGGCCTCTCGATGCCGATGGTGGTGCTGACCGCGATCATCAGTTTCCTCGCAGTCTTCGCCTCGTTCAGCATCGACAAGCAGCACAAGGGATACTTCGCGATGTTCCTTCTGCTCGACGCGGGCATGATGGGCGTGTTTTGCGCGATGGACCTCTTCCTGTTCTACATCTTCTGGGAACTGATGCTGCTTCCCATGTACTTCCTGATCGGTATCTGGGGCGGTCCCCGCAGGGAATACGCGGCGATCAAGTTCTTCATCTACACGCTCGCGGGTTCCGTACTCCTGCTGCTTGTGATGATCGGCCTGTATTTCAGCACCATCGATCCCGCCACCGGCGCGCACACCTTCAACATGCTTGCGATGATGGATCCCGCAAACATGACATCGGGAATATTCTCGTCGATCGGCAGCAATGCGCGCATGTATGCGTACATCGGGCTCTTCATCGCCTTTGCGATCAAGGTGCCGGTATTTCCGTTCCACACCTGGCTTCCCGACGCGCACGTTGAGGCGCCGACGGCCATCTCCGTCATCCTCGCGGGCGTGCTGCTGAAGATGGGAACCTACGGCATGCTGCGCATCAGCTTCCCGATTTTCCCCGAGTTCGCGGTGTACTTCCAGAAGGCACTGATGATCTTCGGTTTTGTGAACATCGTGTACGGAGCACTGTGTGCGATGGCTCAGACCGACTTCAAGAAACTCATCGCCTATTCGTCGATCTCGCACATGGGTTATGTGATACTGGGCATGGCGTCGCTGAACGTGCAGGGCATGACCGGCGCGGTGTTCCAGATGTTCAACCACGGCACGATCACGGCCATGCTTTTCCTCCTCGTGGGTGTGCTCTACGATCGGGCTCACACACGCGGACTCAACGAATTCGGCGGCGTGTACAACAAGATGCCGCTCTACTCGTTCTTCACGGTCATTGCCTTCTTTGCGGCCATCGGCTTGCCGTCGCTCAGCGGTTTTGTGAGCGAGGCCTTCGTCTTCCTCGGCGCCTTCCAGGCGGACAAGTTCTGGACCATCCTATCGACGCTCGGCATCGTTCTGGGCGCCGGCTACATGCTGTGGACGTTCCAGCGCGTGTTCATGGGCAAACTTCCCGAGAAATGGGAGAACGTGCTGCCCGACGTCACACCGCGCGAGATCATTTCGCTTGCGCCGCTCGCGGTCATCATCCTCGTGCTCGGCGTGTGGCCCTCTCCCGCATTAAACTACATGACCACTTCATTGGACCATCTCGTCCGATTTGTGAAAACCGGCGCGCAGGCAAGTCAGGCGCTGCTCGGATTCTAGAGCGGTTCCGGATCACTTTTCCGCCGACACTTCAACGAGTCATCCACTATGCCTGACATCATTCTCCAAAGCACCACGCATTTCTGGCCGGAGATCACCCTGGCGCTGACGTTCATCCTCGCGATGATCATCGAATTCGCCGCGGGACGGCGTTCGCGTCCGAACGGCGCAAAAGCGACAGGAATTCTCGTTTTTGTCGGCCTCGCCGCTGCGCTCATTCAGCTCCCGTTCTCGCCCGACACACCGGTGAGTATTTTCAGCGGGATGTACGCGGTCGATCCGTTCTCGGTCTTTTTCAAATACCTGATTATCGTGACGAGCATGGTTATCGTGGTCTTTTCGCTGCAATCGCGCGAACTGCTGCTCGAGGCCAGGCACACGGGCGAATATTACTGCTTCATCGCGGCGCTGACACTCGGGATGGTCCTCATGTCGGGTGCGGCGAATCTGCTCATGATGTACATCGCGATCGAATTGGTCAGTCTCACAAGCTACATCCTCGCGGGCTTCAGCAAATCGCTGCGCCGCTCGAGCGAGGCCGCGCTGAAGTACGTCCTCTACGGCGGCGTATCCAGCGGTGTGATGCTCTACGGCATCTCGATCCTCTTCGGCTTGACAGGCACGCTGGATCTTGGCCAGATCCGCACCGCTCTTGCGAGCGGACACGCGGTGACAACCGGCTGGTCCTTTGCCGCACTCATGGCATCCATTGTGATGATGCTCGCCGGTTTCGGCTACAAGATTTCGGCGGTGCCGTTCCACTTCTGGACGCCCGACGTGTATGAAGGCGCGCCGATCACCATCACCGCGTTCCTTGCTGTCGCGAGCAAAGCCGCAGGTTTTGCCCTGATGATCCGCTTCTTCGTCGTTGCGTTTTTCGATTCGATGGTATCCGCCGGCTCCTGGGCCACGTTCAAGGGACTGGACTGGAACATCGTTCTTGCGACACTCTCCGTGCTCACGATGACGCTCGGAAATTTTGTCGCCATCTGGCAGGATAATCTCAAACGCATGCTCGCGTACTCGAGCATCGCGCATGCGGGATACCTGCTGATGGGCCTCGTGGTGCTCAGCAACAACGGCCTGGCCGCTCTGATGCTGTACTTCATCATGTACTTCTTCATGAATCTCGGAGCGTTCTACGTCGTGATGGTCGTGGCCGACAAGATCGGCAGCGAGCACATCGACGATTACAAAGGTCTTGGCAGAAGGGCGCCGGTTCTCAGTGTCGGCTTGTCGCTGTTTCTTATTTCGCTCACCGGACTTCCTCCCACGGCCGGCTTCGTGGGGAAGCTGTTCCTGTTCTCCGCAGTCATGGAATCACAGTTTATCTGGCTCGCGATAGTCGGCGTGCTCAACAGCGTGGTATCGTTGTATTACTACGTGCGTGTGATGAAGAACATGTACCTCCGTGAAGCGCCCGGCGGTGACACGTCTCCGTTGAAATTCTCACCCGGCGTCATCGCGACTGTGGTGCTGTTCATCGTGCCGAATCTGCTGTTCGGCCTGTACTTCCAGCCGCTCGTGAGCTTCGCGCAGAAGTCCGTCACGATCTTGATGCCCGTCCTTTGATCCATTCTTTCCGACACATTCCCAGTGTCGGGAAAAACGGACGCATCTGTCGCCGAAAAGGGAAAGAAATCGCATTATACCGGCTGTTTTACGTCGTTTTTTCGTGCTGCATTCTGGCATGAATCTTGCAAAATATATAAGCCGACAGAGAAATCGTTTATTGCGCTATACTATCTAGAATCGCCGATCTTCTCTTCCACCAATCAATGAGGTTATCATGAAAAAGTCACTCCTTGTGATGACGCTGGCAGCGGCCTTTGTGGCCGTCACCGCGTTCACATCGATGGAGAACGCCGAGCAGAAGTACCTTGGCTCCGCCTCGTGCAAGGCCTGTCACAACACCGACAAGCAGGGCAAGCAGTTCGCAAAATGGGCGGAAAGCGCTCACGCAAACGCGTTCAAGACGCTGCAGAAGCCCGAAGCCGATGCAATTGCTCAGAAGGCTGGTCACAAGACGAAGGCCGCCGAGACGGCCGAGTGTATTGCGTGTCACGTCACTGGCAAGGACGAGAAGGCGCCGCAGTACGATGCGAAGTTCACGAACGACGAGGGTGTCGGTTGTGAATCGTGCCATGGTGCCGCATCCGGCTACAAGACGCTGCACATGAAGCCCGAGAACAAGGACAAGGCAGTCGCAGCCGGCATGCTGATCCCGAAGGTTGAAGGCGGCGCGGCGGAAAAGCAGTGCAAGCAGTGCCATAATTCGAAGAGCCCCACATCCAAGAACTTCAAGTTCGACGAGATGTGGAAGAAAATCGCGCATCCGCGTCCCGCGTAATTCCATCGAACGATCATGTCGGGTGAGTCCGTCCATACCGACGCGAACCTCTACCTCGACGCTATAAGACGTCATGTGTGCGCCGTGTGCCAGACACCCGGCGCACATTCTTTTTGCGGTGTGAGTGATGCCGGCACCTGTGCTGTGGAACGGTTTCTCCCGCAGATTGTGGACGTGGCCACCTCCGTCAGCAGCGACAAAATCGACGACTACGTGTCCGCGCTTCGCGACACTGTGTGCCGCGTCTGCAGGCCCGATGGTGAGCAACTCTGTTCCGTTCGCGACAGTCACGTCTGCGGACTCGACCGCTACTTTGTCCTGATCCTCGAGGCCATCGAGCAGGTGATTCTTCAGAAGAGGCAACACGCGCCTTCCTGAGAGCCCGGCAACAGTCCCGACCCTCAATCCAACAGTCCCATCCTTCAGGCGGCATTCTCACAGCGGACGCAGTCCGCGCGCGGGGATGCGCCTTTCCCGTTCATCTTCGACCAAGAAGGAACGATAACATGAACAAACGAATCCTGATTGTGCCGCTGTTGTTTGCGGTGGTCCTCGCGGGGGCCGAAGCGCAGACAGTCAGCGGTCGCTTTGTCACGTCCGTACTCGGCTGGGAGCGGCAGGACGATGCAGCGGGGAATTCGACCGGACATCTGCGCGGGTACGAGCAGATGCAGCTTTCGCTGTCGGCCGGCAATTTCTCGTTCTCGACATCCATGCTCGGCTCAACGGATTTCGGCGAGCAGATGGAAAACGATCCGCAGCTCCGGCTCTTTAACGCGAGTCTGCTGTGGAAAAACATAGGCGGTCTCGCCGATCTGAAACTTGGCCGCCAGGCGATTTTCGGCGGCGTGAATTACGGGACCATCGACGGTGCGCATCTCCGTCTTCGTCCCGCCGACGGTGTGGAAGTCATCGGTTATGCCGGCGGATTGACTCCGCCGTCGCAGCGGACGGATTTCTTCCACAACCTCGACCACAACTGGCAGGCCGGTGCGCACGTGCTTCTGTATCTCATCCCAGACGTGAAACTCGGACTGAGCTACATGAACCGGCACCGCGAAACCACGCCATTCCAGGCGCTGCGGCTCGACGGACAACTCGCGCCGTTTACCACGACGGTCGATTACGGGTCCCGCGCAAATCAGTACGGCAGCCTCGACGCGGCGTACACGCGCGGTGATCTTTGGCTGTTCGGTCGTGTCGACTACGATTTCAACTTCGAAAGGATGAGCCGGGCCGAGCTTGCGGCAACCTATCAGGTGTCGCCCACGCTTGGCCTTTCGCTTGATCTCGCGCACCGCGAGCCCACCATCGCGTGGAACTCGTATTTCGCCCTGCTTGAAAGTTCCGCGAACCAGGAGGCTGTGCTCGGCATCGATTACCGCGTATTGCCACGATTGACCTTGCATGCGCGAGTTTCCACCGTGATGTACGACGACGAGTCCGCCGCGCGTGTGTCGCTCGGCGCCTCGAATAAATACGCGTCGATCATGTACACCAAGGACGTCAGCTACGATGGCGACCTTGACGCCTTCAATCTGAACCTGACCTATCCGGTATTCGACGGCATGTTCGTGCCGCATATCGGGGCGGTGTACAGCAGCTACGCACTCGCGGAGAATCTCGAAAAAACCTCGACCTGGGCGGCCGTCGCTGGCGCCATGGTCAGGCCGTGGCCCGTGCTGTCGTTTGACGTGCAGGGACAGTACATGACAAACAAGATCTACAAATCTGATATGAGGGTCTTCGCGCGCGCCAACTTCTGGTTCTCGGAAGTGTTCGGTGCAGCGAAGCAGGAGGGCCGGCCATGAACAAACTGTATTTCGCCTTCGCGCTCTTTCTTGCCGGAGCTGTCGGTCTGCTCGTGCTCGGTGGCTCGCCAGGCGCGGCTGTCGGCGTCGACAGCAAGGTGACGTTTTCGCACAGCGTGCACAAGGGCCAGACCGAGTGCGCCACCTGCCATCCGGCGGCAGACAGCGAGAACGCGTCCGACAATCTGCTTCCGAAACCCGAGGCCTGCGCGTCCTGTCACGATGCAAAGGACGTTCGCGGCTACTGGGGCATCGGTGAAAACGATCCTCTCGACAAGGCCTATCTCACCGTCGCCGACAGGAAACTGCGTTTTTCGCACAAGTTCCATGCTGGCAGCGCGGGTATGAATTGTGAATCGTGCCATGGCGCGGTTCTCACCGACGCGAGCGAAGGGATGCCCTCGATGGAGTCGTGTTACGACTGCCACAATGACGGGCAGAAACTGGCTCCGATCAAAGCTGCCGCCACCGAAGGGGGCACATTGGTCGCATCGAACCGCTGCGAATTGTGCCACACATCGCTCGCGGGTATGGTGCCCAAGAATCACCGGTCCGTCAACTACATCCGGCTCCACGGCCGTTTTGCGACCTCAGGCGAAGCGGAACGCGAGTGCGCCGTGTGTCACTCCGCCTCGTTCTGTCAGGAATGCCATACACCGACAAACGATGTTCCCGAAGGCAATGCCAAGGATAAATTCTACATCGGTCTTGCGCCGCGTGGTGAAAAGGTCGACGATGGAAAGCTTCTGACCTCGCAGCAGGTACATTCGCTCACGTATCGGTACACACACGGTTTCGATGCGCGCGCACAGTCGACGCATTGTGAACGTTGCCACGAGCCCGAGAGTTTCTGTACGCCCTGCCATCAGAACGGCTTCGATGCCAACGGCGCGCGTATCGTGCCGCAGTCGCATCAGCTTGCCGGATTTGTGCAGCTCGGCGGCGGCGAGGCCCTGAACCGTCACGGCAAGATGGCCGAACGCGACATGGCCTCCTGCGCGACGTGCCATGAGGTGGATGGCGGTGATCCGATTTGTGCTCCATGCCATTCGACCGGTCTTGTTAAAGGAGGTGACCGATGAAAACCACACGACTCACACTGATTGCCGTCGGATTCGCCCTGCTCGCGGGATGCAGCAGCGAATTAAAAGACGAGCTTCCGACCACTCCCGAAGGTCTCCGGCCGCATCCGGCCAATTTTATTCCTCCGTCGGACGTGGATCCGGCCGCATGTACCAATCCCGCCTGCCACGCATCGATACCGAGTCCGCATCCGTCCGGATATATCACCTTTGCGTCTCCGGATTTTCACGGGAAGGATCTCGCATCGAAGTCCTATAACATGAACTCCTGCGGTTCCTGTCATGCGACCGACTTCACGGGTGGATGGACCAAGAAGTCCTGCAGCACCTCCGGCTGCCATATCCAGGCCGATGGCGGACCGACCGCATGTTACACCTGCCATGGCGACTTCGTCACAAAGAAGCCGTATCCTGTGACAGTCGGCGCCCACACGACACACCTCGAAGGCGCTGCCGGCTCGGCAACGGTTGTCGCGTGTGTCGGCTGCCATACTGTACCCACTGTGTGGAACGCGGCGGGGCATCTCGAAGGGAGCAATCCCAACGGGGCGGAGGTGGCGATCACGGATGTGATGGCCGCCACAAAGACCAAGGGCACAACGGGGACGCCGTCGTATGATCCCACCGCCGGGAGCTGCGCGAACGTGTATTGCCATGGCAATTTCACCAACGGCAACAACGCCTCACCGACCTGGTCCGGCGGCAGCGATCAGGCGAAGTGTGGTACCTGCCACGGTAATCCCGCGACGGGCAATCCGCTTCCCAAAGCGCCGCATCCGGCTGTTGAGACCTGCAACGTGTGTCACGCGGGGGTTGTGGATGCGAATAAACAGATCATCGATAAGACGAAACACATTAACGGGAAGCTCGATTCGTTCGGATCGCAGCGCACCGACTGGTAATTCTTCTTTCGAGTGTTGTCACAAAGGCGCGGCCATTGGTCGCGCCTTTTTTATGTATGCGGCGGGTAGTTGGTAGAGGGTAGTTGGTAGATGGTAGAGGGTAGATTGGTCTACACCGTCCGAGTAAGGAATAAGGAGGCAGGATACAGGAGGCAATCGAGTCAATTCCTTTCTCCTGACTCCTTTCTCCTGTATCCTAACGGGAGTGTGGGGAGGCAGGATACAGGAGGGAATCGAGTCAATTCCTTTCTCCTGACTCCGCACTCCTGTATCCTCACGGGAGTGTAAGGAGGCAGGATACAGGAGGCAATCGAGTCAAGTCCTTTCTCCTGACTCCTTTCTCCTGTATCCTCACGGGCGTGTGAGGAGGCAGACGTGTTCTACCAGGAAGGATACAGGATGTGAACACAAACGAAAAGGCAACTCTCGCGAGTTGCCTTTGTGCTGTTGTCTCTTCGATTGCGCTGTGCGGGAGAGGCTATTTGATCAGCGTCATCGCCTTCGAAAGCACCATGTCACCCGTGGTGAGGCGGTAGTAGTACACGCCGCTGTCGTAGGCCGAGGCATCAAAGTTCACCACGTGTGTGCCCGCGTCCGCCATGCCGTCGAACAAGGTGGCTATTTCCTGACCGATGGTGTTGTACACACGCAGATTCACCCGCATGTCGCGCGGCAGGGAGAAGCTGATCGAGGTGGACGGATTGAAGGGATTCGGGTGATTCTGATGCAACGTCACCTGTTCCGGATGTACAGGATCAGAAATTCCTGTCACACCGTCCGTGAACTGCACGTCCATCTTCCGCGTCGCGGTGAAGAGGTTATAGGTCGTGTAGTCGAGCGACACAAGCGGACTGGACTTCGATCCGAGCTGCGTGTTCACAGCCCATATCGTGTACATGCCGCGCTGCAGTCCGGGAATCGAGTACCAGCCGGCGGAGTCGGAAATGGCATACCCGAGAATGTCGCGCGAATCGTTGTCTTCGGCAAAGACGATAGTACCCGGCACGGCCGAGATCGAATTGTCCTGATGACGCACGGTGATGCGTCCGAATACAGTGCCGACACCGCCGAGCGATACGCGGGGCAGATCGAAGTTGATATTCTGCACGGTGCCGAGGGCCGACACGATATCGCTGTTCTCAGCCACGGTGGTCCCGCCGCGGGAGTTGAAGAACTGCGGAATGAGACCCTTCTCGAGGGGAACCGCGAGAATGCTGTATGTGGACGTGTAGCCCAGATTATCGAACGAGTAGTAGCCGTTCTCGTCGGTGACCGTCGAGCGGTACTGTCGGTAGGTGTGTCCGCCGCCTGCGCCACGCTTGAGATCAGGATCGATGAGCACCACAACGGCTTCCTTGTCGATACCGTTGGCTACACTCTTGACCGATCCCACAATCCGGTTCGGGGTGGAGATGTCGATGTAAATCAGACTGAAGCGCAGATCGGACAACCCGTCACGGACCTTGAAGGGGCGCGCAAGCAGCACGTTCGTTTCAGGTCCGGCGCCGCGGTCGGGTGACATGGCCATTGCATAGCTGGTCTTCTGTGCAAAAGCGTAGTACTCGCGTCCGACCGCAAGATATGCGGTGAATGCTCCAGACGCGTCGGTGACGACGGTGGTGTCGATCTTGAAATTGTCGAGGAAACTCGGATCACTGATGATCGTTGTGTCGCCGATATGGATGAAATTGCTCTTGCGGATAAATGAGACTCGCGCATCGGCGAGGGGTTGCCCGACCATATTCCGCACGTTTCCCCGTACCGCGGTCGGATTGTCGACGCTGGTCAGGAGCTGGAACGCGAAGCGGAGCGTGTCGCCCATACGCAAGGTGCGCGGTGAAACCTCACTCATGTTGCGGCCGAGTGTGTACCACTGCGGCTGATAACGTGGTGTGGCCGGACGCGCGAAGGCGTACAACTCGCCTACCTGAACATTCGGGAGAACGAAGGTGCCGAGTGAGTCCGTCGTGGCCTCGTAGGCCATGTCGTTCTGTACCTGGAAGACGCGGACCTGCGTGTTCCGCAATGGTGTATTATCCACTGCACGCACCGTGCCCGTGACCACACCCGCCTGACTGGCGACCGTGATCGTGAATTCCTGAACGGCAATCGCGCGCGTTTTCTTGTGGGTCGCAATGAGTGTGATCGGATACTGTCCGGCCTTGATAGGGAGCCAGTACAGACTCGTAACAAGTCCGCCGCCGACGGAGTTGAACACCATGCCGTCGGGATGCGGCCCGCCGAATGTGTACTCAACGTCCTCCTGCTTCTCAGCATCGACGGTGATCGGAATGTACCAGTAGTCCTGTCCGACAAAACCGGTCACTTCGGGCTTGGAGGTGAACTTCATACCTCCCGATGGAGGAGTGACCTTGACAGGAATCACCTTCCAGCCGGTGTTGCCCTGCCGGTCCGTCGCTTCAAGCCAATAAATATAGGTTGAACCGGGAATCAGATTCGAGCGGTGATCGGTGTACTGCCGCGCGGCGGGGGAATAGATTTCCGCGATGGGTTTCAGATCGGCCGGGCTCAGACCACGGAATACCGTGAAATGGGAGATTGCAACACCCTGAGGCAATGACCATGTGAGAACCACATCGCCGTACATACTCACTTCATACGACAGATCGTCGATGATAACCTGCTGGGAGCTGGCTCTCATCACGAACAACGCCGTGAAGATAAAAAGTATGTTCGCTGCGCGTCTCAAAGTATAGGAGTTCTGGATCGGATTAATGGAGAAAAACTACGGAATTCGGATGGTTTGCGCAAGGAAAAATTGCGTGTGCGAACCCGTGTACTTCAATAATATCCATGCAGAAATGGTGCCAGGGAAAATAGCCGATTTCAGCCTGAAAAACAAGATATCTGCAGAAGCGGCGGACTACTGACGCCAATATTTCCTTCCCCGTCAAAATGCCGACGCTACATGATGCCCAATTTCTTCATTTTTTCTATCAGTGTCGTGCGCTTGAGACCGAGTATTTTGGCAGCTTCAGTCCTATTGCCTTTTACATGCTGGAGCACATTCAATATGTGTTCGCGTTCCGCCTGCTGTAGTGTCACGAGTTTCGGGGCGGATTTGAACGTGACCTGATAGTCGCCGCCAGCGGAGGGAGCGGTGTCGACCTGATACTGCTGGTAATCGGCGGGGAGGTTCCGTGTTGACAGCACGGCTTCCGCGGCCTGTGTCATCATGCGATTGATGAGGTTCTCCAGTTCGCGGACGTTGCCTTTCCACGGACAGCGCTGCAGAGTTTCGATCAGCTCGGAGCTTGCCCCGGTCACCGGCGTGGGATGTTTCTCCGCATACTTCGCGATGAAGTGTTGCACCAGGAGCGGCACGTCGCCCACGCGGTCGCGCAGCGAGGGAACCGTGATGGGGATGACGTTCAGGCGATAGAACAGATCCTGCCGGAACCGTCCCTCCTCGATTTCCGCGTCGAGATGTTTGTTGGTCGCGCAGATGATGCGGACGTTGACGCGTCGCACGGCAGTGTCGCCGACCCGGCGGAACTCGCCGTCCTGCAGCACGCGCAGGAGTTTGGCCTGAAAGGCGAGCGACGTGTTCGAGATTTCATCCAGGAACAGAGTGCCTTCGTGCGCCTCTTCGAACAGGCCGGGTTTGTCGGTGTATGCGCCGGTGAATGCGCCGCGTTTGTAGCCGAACAATTCGCTTTCGAGCAATGTGTCGGGCAGCGCGCCGCAGTCGACGGCGACAAAACGACGGTCCTTGCGCGCGCCATTGAAATGGATCGCCTTCGCCACCAGCTCCTTTCCAGTGCCGCTCTCCCCGGAGATCAACACCGCGCCGTCGGTCGAGATGGCGCCCTGTGTTTCGGAGAAGAGCCGCTGCATGATGTCGCTGTCGCCGATGATGTTCTCGAATCCGAACTGCCGCGTCATGGCCTTGCGGAGATACAGGTTCTCCTCGCGCAGCGAGGCGTGCAGACGCGCGTTTTCGATGGCGATGGTGGCGAGGTTCGCAAAGGCCTCGAGAAATTCGGCGTCGATGTCGGAGAACGAAATCGCGCGCAGCGCATCACTGCGGCTGTCGACATACACTGTGCCGATGAGTCGCGATTTCGAGCGCATGGGGACACACACGAGCGAATGAATGTTGAAATTCCGCACGGACTCGCGGTTGCGGAATTCCTCGCTCTGCGCGGTGTCGGCCACGATGATGGGTTTGCCGCCCGCAACGACGTCGCGAAGAATGCTGAGACTGATGGCAGTCGCGTCCTCGATGGTTTCCTTCTCGACATTGCGCGACACTTTCAGCACCAGTTGGTCGTCCTCGATGAAAAAGATCAGGCCGCGTTCGCCGTTCATCGCCTCGAGGGCGCTGTCCATGATGTTCTCGAGCAGGGGCGGAAGGTCCAGCACGGAATTGATCTTGCGCGCGACTTCGTACAGCGTGCGGAGATTCTGTTCGCGGACGGCGGAGATCGCGTCCTTCGAATCTCCTCGATGGGCGAGCGTATACTCGCGCACGATCTCGGCATTGACCCTGACGCGCTCGAGGAAACTGCGGTACAGGTGCACATCGTCGATCATTTCCGCGACGCGCATCAGCTCGGCGTACGCGCGATCGACGAAGGCAACGGCATCGGCGCTGCGCTGCGCGCGCAATACCAGCGCGTGGTTGAGCAGCACATCGGCCGCTCCACCATAGAGCGGGCCGCCCTCGTCCAGCAGCGCCACAGCGGCCGACGATAACGCCTCGCCCTCCGCATGGCGCCCGCTCAGCATGAGGCAGCGCCCCGCGTAGGAGCGCGCGAGGATGCGATGCGAGCGGAAATCCTGCGCGTCGGCGAGATCGCCGAGAGCGCGGAAGGCCTCGAGGGCGCGATCGGCGTCGTGGAGCGGGCCGCGCGCGATGTGCAGCATGCCGGTCCGGTACAGCAGCATCGCCTCGACGTTCACGTCGTGCAACTCCGTCAGCGCCGCGCGCGCCGCGCGCAGAAGTTTGGCGGCCGCGTCCGTGTCGCGGTTCTCGATCATGCCGCCGGCGATGTCGATGTCGCAGGCGATCGAGCCGACCTCGTTGCCGCTTTCCGTCGCGAGCCGTTTCGCGTCGGTGTACGCGGCGATGGACTTGTCGTACTCGCCGAGACTCAGATACAATTCCCCGATGTTCTCGAGGCAGAGTTCCTCGAGATACTTGTCCCGAATTTCCCTGCTGATGCGCAGCTCTTCGTTCAGATGCAGCAGCGCCTCGGAATATCTGCACAGGGCAAGTTCACACTGCGCGAGCGAACCGAGCGAGGTCGCCAGGAAGCGGCGATCGCCGATCTCCCGCGCTATGGCATTTGCACGCACCTGATGCTCGTGCGCCTCCTCGTACAGGCCCAGCGAGTACAACTGCGCACCCGTGTTGCCCTCGGCGCGGATCAGCCCGCGCTTGTCTCCCGCGCCGTCGAAGAGAGTCCGCGCGCGTGCGAAATGCTCCAACGCCTTCGGTGGATCGTCGAGGATGGAGTAATACACAAGTCCGATATCCACGAGCACCTGGCCCGCGTCGGACGCGCTGCCATCACTTTCGTACACGGCCAGCGCGCGTGAATAATGATCCACCACCGCCTGGCCGGGACGCGTCCTGTACTCGATGAAGCCCAGCTTCCTGTGGCAATACGCCTCGTTGTGGCGGTCGCCCGCCTGTGTGGCATAGGCGAGCGCCTTCTCGGCGCTCTTCCGCGCGCGATCGAATTCCGCCACTGAAATGTAGTACTCGGTCTGATGCCGGTACACTTCGGCGAGACGGTCGGGATTGCCCGACTGCGCGCCGAGTACGAGCATCTCCTCGAGGTATTCCTCTTCCGCATCACGCCTGCCCAGCACGTTCACGATGTCGATGAGCGACGACATAGCCGAGAAGCGCGCCTCCGCTTGGGACGGCGCCTTGAGCAGAGTCAGCGCCGCGACAAACAGCTCCTCGGCCTTGCGGATATCGAAGCGCCGTGCCCGTATACGCGCCGCCTCAAGCAAATCGTCGAGTGCGTTTTCCGGCGTGCTCGAGGCATAGGCGTGAACGGCCCGCACGTATGGGTCGGGCGTGCGGGACGCGTCATGCCAGGCATACAAGCGGTCGTGCAACTGCCGTGCTTCCGCAGCCGGTGGCTTCGCGGCGTGTGTCACGGCGGTGTTGGCCGCCCATACGGCAATAGCGTCGTGTGCGACGAGTCCTGCCGCATGCAAAAGACCGAGGTCGGACGTGATGGCCGCGGCGGGACGCGCGCACACGTCCATCAGGCAGGTCATCGGAACAGGCGCGGGGGAGAGCGCCACCGCGGCCAGGACGGTGCGTGTGTCCGCTTCAAGACGGGCGATGATGCGGCGGAGCTGATCCTCGACGGATGCCGGAAAAATGCCGGCCAGGTTGTCGCGCTCGTGCACCAGCCAGCCGTGCGGCGTGGCCTCGAGTACACCTTCGGAAAGACAGAACGAGAGCAGTTCCTCCACGCGGCCGGGGAGTCCCGCTGATTGCCGCAGAAGAATGCTCAGGAAAGAAGGCGAGACGGCTTTGCCGAGCAGTCCGCGGATCGAGGCGCTGAGCGCATCGGGACTGAGCGGCGGTATGGGGATGCGTGTTGTGCCGGGAATCTCCGCGAGCTGATTGAACTCGTTCGCGGCATTGACTGCGTCGGCCGTGATCACGACAAAACACCCGGCCTGTTCACGGGCGTGAAGATAGGAGACGAACGAGAGAAGGAATTCGCGTGTCAGTTCGTCCGCTGCGTCAAAATCTTCGAACAGCAGCGCGCGGGATGCGTTTCCGCCCACGAGCAGGATCGAGGCCGCGAGAAACACACGCAGCTTCAGCGCATCCGGCGTCAGACTCTCCAGTGATGCCTGGGCGACACCGGGCAGCGCGTCAGGAAAGGCCGCGGCGATGACCCCGGCTTCGGGAAGCAGCGTGTCGTCGTACGTCCCGTGCGCCTGTGCGCGGAGTCCACGCAGGATGGGCGCGAAGGGCTCGTCGCCTGTGCGCGGACCGAGAGCGAGAACGGGAATCCCGTCGAGCACAAGCGAGGTTCGCAGGTCCTTGAGGAGCGTCGTTTTGCCGGCACCTGCGCCTCCCTCCACGAGCGCAATCCGCGCGCGTGTTTCGGACAGCGCGCGCAGCTCGTGGAGTTTGGAAAGCTCCTGTTCGCGGGGCACTTTCGGGAGCCGCAACGCGGTGGCCGCATCGGGTCGCGCCGCCGACTCGAGGCCGAGATACGCGGCCGCCTCGGCGGCAAGCCGTGCCGCGCCGCGAAATCGGAGTGCCGGGTCTTTTTCCAGGAGCGTGAGTATCCACGATTGGATGGTGGCATCGAACCCGTCGGCGGAAGGCGGCGCGGGGGTTTCGCGCACGTGCCGCGCGAGCACGTCGGCCAGATCCGCGCCTGTGAACGGCGGATCGTCCACGACACATTCGTACAGGGTGCAGCCGAGTGCGTAGAGGTCAGAACCGACGCCGGGTTCGTCGCCGCGAATGAGTTCCGGTGCCAGATATTCCGCCGTTCCGGCGAGACCGTTCCTGCCGTCGCGCGCGTGTCTGCTGAGTCCGAAATCCATCACGGTCGCTTCGATCGATCCGTCATCACCGCGGCGTATCAGGATATTCGCCGGCTTCAGATCTCCATGAATGACCCCCTGCACGTGGATATGCACGAGGGCTTCCGCCACACGAAGTATGGCACGCGCGAAGGCGCGGTTGTCGAAAGTGCCGTCTTCGTGAAGAAAGAGCGCGCGTGTCATCGCCGCGCCCTCGCTCCAGCTCATGACGAGAAAAGGATGATCCGATCCGGTTTTCCCGCATGCGAGCATACGCGCGAGAGAGGGATGATCGAGGGCGCTGAGCACCTGGTATTCATGGCGCAGATCGCCGTCGTCGGACGAGGGATCGCGCAGAATTTTTACGGCCACGATCTCGCCGCTTTCCTCGCTGCGTGCGCGGAACACGTCGCCCGCGCCGCCGCTGCCGGCATGGTCGAGAATCGTGTATCCTGGTACCACGGGGAAGTCCGCTTCTACCATACTTCGTCTCTCGCGGAGCGGGTCATGAGATCGCGGACGGCGACTTCAGGAGGTTTTTCGTCGAACAGGATGTGATACATCTGATGTGTGATCGGCATCTCGGCGCCGGTGCGCAATGCGAGCGCGTGCGCTGAACGTGTGGTGTCCACCCCCTCGGCGACCATACGCATGGATGCGAGGATCTGCGCGAGCGTGCGCCCGCGTCCGATTTCCTCGCCGACGTGGCGGTTGCGGCTGTGGCGGCTCATGGTCGTCACGATAAGGTCGCCCAATCCCGAGAGGCCCGCGAAGGTATGCGGTTCGGCGCCCAGAGCGATGCCGAGCCGGCGCATTTCGGCGATGCCGCGTGTGATCAGCGCCGCCTTGGTGTTGTCGCCGAAGCCCGCACCGTCACAAATTCCCGCCCCAATTGCGATGACATTTTTTAACGAGCCGCCGAGTTCCACGCCGATCACATCGCTGCTGCCATAGACGCGGAAGGCCGGTTGCATGAAGGCCTTCTGCACGGCCTGCACAGTGTCGGCAGATACGGAGGCGGCAACCACCGATGTGGCCTTTCCAATCGCGACTTCCTCCGCGTGACTGGGTCCTGACAGAACGGAGTAGCGGTCGGGCGAGGACGCGGGCAGGCAGTCCGCCACAAGTTCCGACATGCGCAGCAGCGTGGTGGTCTCGATGCCCTTTGCAACATTCACCAGAATCGGATCACCGCTGATAGACGCGGCGGCCTGTTGAAGCACTCCGCGGAGGAACTGCGACGGTGTGGCCAGCAGGAGCAGATCCTTGCCGGACGCGGCGCGTGATATGTCGTCCGTCACCTCGAGCGCTGCCGGCAGTTCCAGCTCGGGCATGTACGAGAGGTTGCGGCGTGTCGCGCGCATGGTCTCGACATCGGCTGGCACAAAACTCCACAGCGTGACAGTATGACCGTTCTCATGGAGGAGGACGGCGAGTGTGGTTCCCCAACTACCCGCACCAATGACACCAATGTTCATGAGATTGCCATGAAGGCCCAGGAGCGCACAACAACACCGATCATCGCATGCGCGGCGCCCGCCCGCATGCCGGTTGTATCAGAAAATCATCGTCCGCATCGATCCGCCAACTTTCCTCCCGAGGATCTTCAGCTTATGGAATCGATGCTCGGAGCCGGCGAGGAGTCGCTGGATATTCGACCGGTGCGCGTAGATCAACAGGACGGACAGAGCGATGCTGAAAATGATCAGCGTGTGGTAACTCGGGATGCTGTCCTTGAAGATGTTGAAGCGCACAAACAATGTCGTCGGGAACGCTGTCGCGGCGCTGATGGAGCCAAGCGACACATACCCTGTCGAGAAAAGGACGATCAGGAAGACGATCAGCGCGATCGATATGTCGATCGGCGCGATGCCGACCAGCATGCCCGCGGCCGTGTTTATTCCCTTGCCACCGCGGAAACTCAGAAACACGGAGAAAATGTGACCCAACACGGCTGCCAAACCGGCGATGATCTGCACCACAACATAATCGTCAAAAGGTGTTTTGTTGTTGAAAGGGAAATCGCCGTAATGCAGGTTCGCAATCACCAGCACGGCGGTCAATCCTTTCAGTATATCGACAACCTGTACGACAAGCCCCCATTTCCATCCAAGCACGCGCATCGCGTTGGTGCTCCCGATATTCCCGCTTCCCGCTTTGCGAATATCGATGCCCTTTACCCATCGGGAGATAATCAATCCGGTTGGAATTGATCCGACGAGATAACTGAGGATGATGATAAGACTGAGGAGATACATGGGCAGTCCGTTTTTCGACTCAATTCCTGCAACACAGTAATATATCCGATGCGGCAGGGAAAGTCAACGATTCATCCGGGGAAGTGTCAAAATAATGTCACCCGGCTTTCGAACATAAATATATGTGATTTCGCGGATTTGTGAGACCCATTTCCCGGGAACCTTGAAGAATTTTCACGCCTCGTTTCGTGCAGGCAATATTTTGACACTTGCAGCGGTACAAACGCCCGGTATCCCATGTTCACAAGTGTTTCAGTCTCCGCGTTCAGGCCTTCGACGGCAGTGCATGAAAACCGGAGCACATTCGAAGGAGTACCGGGTATTGCGGTCTTCCGTGAGATCAGGGCTTGGACAACATGCCCGCGCAGTAATGAAGGATACGAGCAAGATCGGCGAGCGGATCCGGCGACATTGTTGAGGTGTCGTCGCCCTCCCTTTTTGCGCGAAGACGCGCTGCGGCTGCGGCCACATCGGAGGGCGCGTGCTGGTCCGTGGCCAGACGCTCCAACAGTCCTATTGCGCTCGAACCATGTTCCTCCGATGCAGCGTCATCGTGTACCGCGCGCAGGGCAATCCCCGCCGCTCTGCGACAGATGGCGCGCAATCTCCCCGGATGCACGGACACCGGAGCGCTCGCGCCCGCGCGGGACAGCTCCTGGCGTATATCCTCGGCCAGTGCCGGTGGGAAGTCGCTTGGGATGAGTGACGGGGAATCGTGATGTATGGCCATGTGTGGTCGTAGTCCTGACGAGTATGTGTGCCAATGGAAACATGCATCGTTCCGATCTCGTTCACAAGGGATGGACGCGGATCAGCGTATGTGTATTTTCCCGCATGTTCCGTCTGATCTATTCGGTCCGCTCCGCAGTGCTCGGCACCATGTATCTCGCCTTCGGGATCGTGTGCACGCAGCTCCCATTATTTCGGACCTTCGGGTATGAATTCGCCGTCCTGGCCGGACTCTGTGTCGGCCTCACAGCAGGCCCTTTCGCCATCGCGTCGTTCCGCTTACAGCCCTCACCCGTAGGCGGTCAAGATACGACCGCTTCACCCTTCCGCGCACACATGGCCGGAATCGTTCGTGTCGCCGCGTCGGTGTGGATACTGCTTCTTCTTCCGATGAGTATTCTGATCGCGAACGCGTGGTTTGTGCCCAACTGCACACCGCTCGAAGGGGCCGCATTCTTCGTGTTGATTCCGGGCCTCACCGCGCTGTTCGGTACCGCGCTCGCGGCGCTCTGCACGCGGCTGTTCCGCTCCTGGCGCGCGTACGCCGCATACACGGCAGTGATCGCGGCGCTGCTTCTGCATCCGGTGGCGCAGATTTATTCGCAACCGCAACTGTACGCATATAATCATCTGTTCGGCCTGTTTGTGGGCTTCTCGTGGGACGAAGCGCGTCCGCCTCTCGGCACGCTGCTGCTGTACCGTGTTCTCACCTGCGCGTACTGCGTGGCTCTCATACAGGTGTCTTTTGTCTTGACGGAACGCGGCAGAGAATATCTGCGCGGCACATTTCGCGCGGGATTTTTCCTCGCCTTCGTTGTATCGGCAGGAGTCATCGGAGCGGGTTTTGCGGCCAGCGATCACCTCGGATTTTCGAACAGCGCCGCATACGCTCGCGCGCAACTCGGCGCGGTGTTTCAGACCAGGCACTGTACCATCGTGTACGACTCCACACGTGTGCCGCGCGAGGAGATCGCGCGGATTGCGGACGAACACGAATTCCAGCTCCAGCGGGTCGTCTCCACGCTCAGTGTCAAACGTGCCGTGCACATCACGACGTACCTGTATCCGGACGCGGCCTCGAAGCGCCGGCTCATAGGGACGGAATCGTCACAGATCGCGCGACCCTGGACGCGCGAGCTTCATCTTTCGCTCGCGGGATGGAGCGATGCACTGACACACGAACTCGTGCACGCGGTCGCCGCATCCTTCGGTCCGAAACCATTCGGGGCGCCGGTGTTCCGTTGTCTCGGACTGACGGAGGGACTCGCAGTGGCCGTGGAATGGGCGCGTGAGGGCCGGACGCCGCATGAACAGGCGGCAGGTATGCTTGCACAGGATCTGCTGCCGTCGGCCCGCGCGTGTATGACTACGCAGGGATTTCTGTCCGGCGCCTCGTCCGCCGGATACATCGCCAGCGGCTCTTTTACTCACTGGCTGCTCGAAACGCGGGGTTTCGACGTCGTGAAGCGCGCGTACAGTGACGACAACGTCGAGGCAGCGGTCGGGCGTTCATTCGAACAATTGGACGAAGAATGGCGCGCGTATCTTCGAAAGGTGCCGCGCGTTCTTCCCGACAGCGAGGCGATCCGGTATGCCTTCCTTCGCCCTCCGCTTGCGCGCAAGATATGTCCGCGTGCCGTCACCGAGGCCAATCGTCGCGCACGCGAGGCCTTCCGTGCGGGCGACTTCGTCGCCGCGGACTCGCTGTATCGCGCTTCCGAGGCGCTCGCGCCGAGTGCAACAGCGGTGTTCGGGCGTACGCTGTCGCTCCTGAATCTCGAGCGGCACGAGGAGGTGCTGGAATGGACGGGAACATTGCTCGCGGATCCCTCCCGGGCCCACACAATATTTCCCGTGCGCATCTGGCGCGCGTTTGCCGCCTGGTACACCGGCGACAGTGCCCGCGCGGATGAAGAAGTGACGCGGGTCGTGCGCGCATCACTCGGCGGATGGGCCGCGGAGGACGCACGGCGTTTCCGCGCTGCGCTTCGTCGGTCCGTCTCTCGTGAGGCGATTATCAACACGCTTGCGCGCGCACGCCGGCCGCAGCGGAACGAGACGTATGCGCGACGCAGCGACAGCCTCGATCTCACACGCGCGCTTTCCGTCGATCCGGGGAACAATCTCGCGCGGCTGCTCTATGCTGAACGCTGTGCAGACCGTCACGGGGAAACAGCCGCGCGCTCTCTGCTCGAGGATGCGCAACCGGGTGAATTCCAGATCGACTGCCTGCGACTCGCGGCGATGTTATATCACGAGGCAGGGGAGTACGAACGCGAAGCAGTTCTGCTGCAGACGCTCAGCGAGGCCGATGTGTCGCTTGCGGACCGTGAACTCAACGGTGTGGTTATAGCACGCTATTTCTGGAAGCTGGCGGAACAACGAGCACGGCATCCCCGGCCGCGGAAATAGTCTGTCGATCAGCGCAGGAACGTGGATATCGAGAGCGAATCCCGGTAGACGCTGAGGCGTGACACGGCCGCGATCGATTTTCCATTCGCCGAGAATGCACCCATGATGTGCTGGGGATAGCGGGTCAACGGCGAACCCTCCTTGGTTGCCAGCCAGGAATCGCCTGTCCGTGTCTCGAAAAGAATGAATTGGGAACTGTTCGAAACCGAGAGATTGATCACCGTGCCTTTGACGATCAGGCGCGTCGCAACACGTGTGATGTCGAACGCGACGATGCCGCTGTCGTCCAAAGCATAGAGCTGCCGGCGCGACGGCTCGTCCGACACGTGCAGACGCGTGTGATGGACGTCCTCGTCCTTGCGCGGGCGGAGTTGAAACTGCGCGATGAGATCACCGTCGGTACCGAACACGGGCACCGCCCCGTCCGACATGTGTATCGCGTATGTCGTGGGGGAGATCCAGACAATATCGAGCAGACGGGTGCCCAGCGCGGTGTCGAGCAGGACGGTCGAGCGTGTGGGATTCCATGGTTCGTTACCGAAGGTGTTCTGTCCGATAACGATGCGGCTCCCGGTGCTGTACCCCCACAGGTAGCTTGTGCCGGTGGTATCGAAGGCCAGGTGTGTGGGCGCCGTGCCCGTCGCCGTGTGTATGAAGCTGCCAAGGAATGAGCCGTCGAAGCGGAAGAAGCGCACCGGCCCGTTTGCCGTTGCGAGCATGTTTGTGCGCGGAACGAGCCAGAACCTGTCCTCATGCGAGAACCCGTCGAGACGGACGGGGTTTTCGGCGCCCGTCGCCACGGTGTGCACCACGAGGTTCGGCGCGCCCGCGGGTCCGCCGTTCACCCCATCCAGCAGTGAGTAGTCCGCGTAGCCGGCAACAATGACCGATCCGTCCGATGTCCAGGCGGGATTATTATAGTGCCGCACGTGAGGGTTGTCGTCATCGGGCGTGCAACCGCCTATGAGGGCGGCACAGGCGAGGGCGAGGAGTGCGGCGCGTGCAAGGGACGGGGTCATGGAATGCTCGTGAATGATCGGGGAACGTTGTGTCAACGACTTCCGGCGGCGGCGAATCCTGACATGGCCGCTCGTGGAGAAATGAAAGTACGTTCGGCCGCCGCCACGCACAAGCCGAAAGGGCGCCGCTTCGCGGTCAGAACGTGTGTCCCGGCGGAGTCAGGGACACCGGGTGGCGTTTTGCGAAGAAGTCCGCCGCCTCGCGCGCATAGGCCTCGTCGGCAAAAAGGCCGAACACCGCGGCGCCGCTCCCACTCATCAGCGCAAAATCGGCTCCGGTGCGCACCAGTATCTCCTTCGTCCGCATCACCTCCTCGTATGCGGCGAACACGACGGGTTCGAAGTCGTTTCGCAGCGTGTTCACCAGCGCGCGGGCGTTGTGGATATTATCGGACAAGAGAGTCCGAATATTCCGCACCGGCAGCGAGGGGTCGACGGTGAACGCGCCATAGGCCCACGCGGTGGAGACGTGGACGGGGGGGACCGTGACAAGAATCCAGTACGGGACCTCGAGCATGAAGTACGAGAGGCGCTCGCCGCGGCCCGTGGCATGTGCGCTGCCGGGGTGCAGGAAGTACGGGATGTCCGATCCGAGTCCGGCGGCGATACGGAAAAGATCGTCCTCCGCGATGTCGATCGAGAGCAGGGAGGGAAGCGCGCGCAGCACCGCCGCGGCATTGGAACTGCCCCCGCCCAGCCCCGCGCCCGCGGGGATGGTCTTTTCGAGATCTATCACCACGCCCGCGTCGTTTCCCGTCGCGTCGAGCAGGGCGCGCGCCGCGCGGACGCAGAGGTTGCGCTCGTCGGTCGGAATCGCGGGATCGGAACAGAGGCAGCGTATGCCGCGTTCCACGCGGCGCAGCGTCACGCGGTCGGCCATGCCGATGCGATGAAACACCGTGTCGATGTCGTGATATCCATCCTCCCGTTTCCGGAGGATGTGCAGGCCGAGATTGATTTTGGCGTGACTCGAGACGGTCACGGCCGCGCGTCGCCTATCATCGCCACGATGCGTTCCGCAACCTCGAGCGCCTGCTGGCCTGCGAGTCCGTCGACCACGGGCGGGGCGCCGCCAAGGGCGGCATCCACAAACAACTGCAATTCGTAGGCGAGGGGATTGTGGTTGGCCGGAGCGGGCGGCTGCTCGAAGATGATCGTGCGTTTTACCGATCCCTGTTCGATCTGGCCCAGCATCGGCGTAGGAACGACACCCGCGGCGTCGGCATCGACGAGGCGGAACACACCGGACGTGCCCTGCAGGAAATCGATCGAGATGTACGCGTCGCGCTGGAAGAGGCGCATCTTGCGCATGCGGCTCTGCGAGATGCGGCTCGCCGTGATGTTCGCCACACAGCCGTTTGCGAATTTGAGCCGCGCGTTGGCGATGTCGGCCGAGCCCGACACGACGGCGACGCCGCTGGCGTCGATGTCGGTCACCTCGCTTTTCACGAGCGAGAGGATGATGTCGATGTCGTGTATCATCAGATCAAGCACCACCGCGACGTCGGTGCCGCGCGGATTAAATTGTGCCAGACGATGCGACTCGACAAAGAGCGGCGCGAGGGCGTGGTTGTCGAGCGCCACGATGGCGGGATTGAAGCGCTCGATGTGGCCGACCTGGATCAGGCGCCCGTGTTGCGCGGCCAGGGAATTCAAGGCACGCGCCTCCTCCACCGTCTTTGTCACGGGCTTCTCGATGAAGACGTGCAGTCCGCGCTCGATCGCGCGCGAGGCGATCTCGAAATGCGTGGTGGTGGGAGTGGCGATGGAGACGGCGTCGACCGCGTCGAAGAGGGCGTCGATCGAATCGACCGCGGGCGCGCCGAGTTGCGTGGAGACGGTCTCGCGCTTGGCCGCGTCGGTGTCGAAGAGGGCCGAGAGGACGGCGTTGCGGGACTGTGAGAGCATTTTCGCGTGCAGCGAGCCGAGGTGGCCCAGGCCGATCACGCCGATGCGGAGAGGTGCGTTGGTCATGGAAATCCGGATGGGGCGCCGGCTCAGCCGCCGGCGCGGATGATGCCGCGCGAACTGGCGGCGATAAATTCGAGGAGCGAGCGGACCTCGGCAATCATCGGCACATTGCGACCGATGTATTCCACGGCCTGCGACACGTTCATTCCCTGGTTGTACAGAGCGCGGTAGGCCGCGTCGAGCGCGTCGATGGTCTCGCGCGAGAAACCGCGGCGGCGCAGCCCGATCGAGTTCAGGCCTTCGAAACGCGCGGGCAGTCTGCCGGCGAGGCAGTACGGCGGCACGTCCTTCACAACCTTCGAGACGCCACCCACCATGGCATGCGCGCCGATGTGCGCGAATTGGTGGACTCCGGTCAATCCTCCGACAATGACCCAGTCGCCGAGCACCGTGTGTCCGCCGAGCATAGCGCCGTTGGCCAGGATCACGTGATCGCCGACGGTGCAGTCGTGCGCCACGTGCGCGTACGCCATGAGGAAACAGTTTTTACCGACCGACGATCTGCGCGTGTTGATGGTGCCGCGGTTCAGCGTGCAGTACTCGCGGATCTCGGTGTTGTCGCCCACAAACATTTCGGTCGGTTCGCCGCGGTATTTGAGATCCTGCGGCGGCGTCGCGATCACCGCGCCCTGATGGATCTTCACGTTGGCGCCGATGCGCGCGCCGTTATCGACGAAGACATGTGCGCCGAGCGTGGTGCCCGCGCCGATGCGGACGTCGGCTTCGATGATGGTGAAAGGGCCGACGATCACGTCGTCGGCGAGTTGTGCGGAGGAATTGACGATGGCAGTCGGATGAATCTGTGGCATGTGTCTTCAGGCGGGTGTTTGCGGATGGGAGTGGTGCGCAGGGGCGATTTCCGCCGCTGTCTCAGCGGTCGACGACGGCGGCCATCATCTCGGCCTCGGCCACGAGCTGGCCGTCGACGAAGGCACGGCCGCGCATGTGCAGAATGTTGCGGCGGCGCTGAACCTGCTCGACCTCGAGGACGATCTGGTCGCCGGGAAGCACGGGCCGGCGGAATTTCGCCTTGTCGATGGTGGAGAAGAACGCAAGTTTCGTTTTGATATCCTCGATGCTGTTCAGCAGCAGGATGCCGCCGCACTGCGCCATGGCTTCGATGATAAGCACGCCGGGCATGACCGGGCGTCCGGGGAAATGTCCCTGAAAGAAGGGTTCGTTCATCGACACGTTCTTGATGCCCACGATCTTCTTCTCGATCTCGAGACTGATGACCCTGTCGACGAGCAGGAACGGATATCTGTGCGGCAGTATCTCCATGATGGCCTGGATATCGTAGACGATGCCCTCCTTTTTGGCCACCTGGTACTTTTTCACGAGACGTTTCTCGAGGTAGAGCTTGCGGATCATGCGCGCGAATTCGACGTTGCTCGCGTGACCGGGCCGCGCCGCGAGGATCTGCGCCTTCAACGGCACACCCACGAGGGACAGGTCGCCGATGAGATCCAGCAGTTTGTGCCGCGCGGGTTCGTTGCGATAGCGCAGCGTGATGTCGTTCAGGAATCCGTGGTCGTTCAGGTGAATGGTCTCGTCGATCGACAATTTTTTCTGCAGGAGTTTCAACTGCTGCGCGTCGAGTTCGCGGTCCACGATCACCACGGCGCTGTCGAGCGTGCCGCCCTTGATCAGACCCGCGTCGTGCAGCATTTCGACCTCGGTCAGGAAGCAGAAGGTGCGTGACGACGCGAACTGCGACACAAATTCCTGTTCGAGATTGAAGAGCCCCGTGTGCTGGCTGCCGAGTGCCGGATTCTTGTAATCGACCATCACCGTGACGCGGAAGTCGTCGAGCGGAAGCGCGACGATGTCGATTTCCTTCTCGGCGTTCGAGTACTGAATGGTCTTGTCGATGATCAGATAATCTTTCGGGGCGGACTGGTCGACGACACCCGCGCGGAGCAGCGCCTCGACAAAGGGATGCGCGCTGCCGTCGCCGAGCGGCGGCTCGATGCCGTCGAGTTCAATGACGAGATTGTCGATCTGCAGTCCCGCGACGGCGGCGAGCACATGCTCGACGGTGTACACCTTGATGTCGCCATGTCCGAGCGTCGTGCCACGCGACACGTCGACGACGTAATCGACGAGGGCGGGGATCTCAGGATTTCCTCCGAGATCCGTGCGGATGAAACGGATGCCGTAATTCTCCGGCGCGGGCCGGAATGTCAGCGTGGTCATCGCGCCGGTGTGGAGTCCGGTGCCCGAAAACGACGCGCTTTCTTTGATTGTCCGCTGTTGTACGAGCATGTATCTCCGTTTTTGCTTCAGTTTTGACGTATCATGTAAAAATAGCGGAAATGTGGAGGAATACAAAGCCGAGTAGATGGTAGATGGTAGAGGGTAGATCGATCTGGTCCGACCGGGTGAGGAGACAGGAGTAAGGAGACAGGAGCTGATTCGATCCGTGTCTCCTGTCTCCTGTATCCTGTCTCCTTACGCCGCCCAATACCAATTCATTTCCTACCAACTACCATCTACCAACTACCAACTACCATCTACCCATCTACCAGTCCCTCACACTCCGCTCACAAAATCTGCGTATCTTTCAGGACACAGTATTTCGCGGTGGACCGATGCCTGATTCAGTAAACACGACAAACATCCATCACATGTACGCCAAGCAGCAGGATGCGGCGTACGATGCGGTGCTGCCCGGCGAGGCGGATCACGAAGGGATCCGCGTCGTGGCGGAGCAGGGGATACAGGCGGTGAACCTGTACGATTCCTCGTTGTACTTTAATCGCGAATTGAGTTGGATCGATTTTAACACGCGCGTGCTGAACGAGGCGCTCGATCCCGACGTGCCGCTGCTGGAACGCCTGAAGTTCCTGGCGATCACCTCGTCGAACCTCGACGAATTTTTTATGATCCGTGTGGCGGGATTGCAGGATCAGCTTGCGCTCGGCGTGCCCGACGTGCCGCCCGACGGCATGACTCCCGAGGAAACGCTCGACGAGATCCACTCCCGGGTTACACGCATGATGAAGGCGATGTCGGACTGTTTCCTCCGCGACATCGTGCCCGGCCTCGAAGCCGAGAACGTGTTCATCCATTCCCGCGAACAGCTCGACGAGCATGCGCGCCACTGGTGCGAGCAGTATTTCTACGATGATGTGTTCCCCGTTCTCACGCCGCTGGCCATCGATCCCGGACATCCCTTCCCGCATCTGTTGAACAGATCCCTGAACCTCCTGATGACGATCGGCGATCCCGTGACGGGCGACGAGCGCATCGCCGTGGTGCAGGTGCCGCCCATCATCTCGCGGCTCGTGTCGATTCCGACCTACAAAAAGGGCGAACATTTCGTGCTTCTGGGCGAAATCATCGCGGCCAACGCCGACGCCCTGTTCCCGGGCCTGCAGGTGAAGCAGTGGCATCGTTTCCGTGTCACGCGCAACGCCGATCTCGAGATCGCGGACGACGAGGCGTCGGACCTCCTCAAGACCATCGAGGAGCAGGTGCGGCGCCGACGCTGGGGCGCCGTTGTGCGTCTCGAAGTCGATCATCGCATGCCCAAGAAGCAGCGCAAGCTGCTGATGCGCGCGATGCACGTGGCGGAACGCGACGTGTACACGATCGAGGGGCCGATGAACCTCGCGGATTTTATGGACCTGATCAAGCTGCCAAAGCGGCACCTGAAGGACCGCACGCACGCGCCCCGTCCCGTGCCGCAGCTTCGCAACGATCCGAACATCTTCGACGCGATCAAGGCGCGCGACATCTTCCTGCACCACCCCTACGATTCATTCACACCGGTGGTGGAATTTATCGAGGAGGCCGCCGACGACCCCCGCGTGCTCGCGATCAAACAGACGCTCTACCGCGCGGGAGGCGGAGAATCGGCCATCGTGAAGGCGCTTGCGCGCGCGGCCGAAAACGGCAAGCAGGTGACGGCCTTTGTGGAATTAAAGGCGCGTTTCGACGAGGAGAACAACATCATCTGGGCGCGCGCGCTCGAACACGCGGGCGTGCATGTGGTGTATGGAATCATGGGCCTCAAGACACACTGCAAGGTCGCCATCGTCGTGCGCAAGGAGAAAAAGGGCCTGCGCACCTACGCACATTTCAGCACAGGCAATTACAACGAAAGCACAGCAAAACTGTATACCGATTTCGGCCTGCTCACCTGCAGGGAGGACATCGGCTACGAGGCCTCGGGCCTTTTCAATTATCTCACGGGATATTCCCACCAGTCCGAATGGAACAAGATCGTCGTCGCGCCGATCTCGATGCGCCAGAAGCTGCTGGGCCTCATACAGCGTGAAGCCGAGAAACAGCGCGAGGGGGGGCGGGGCCGCATCATCGCCAAACTCAACGCCCTGGTCGACTCGCAGATTATCCGCGCGCTGTACCGCGCCTCGCAGGCGGGCGTGTCGATCGATCTCGCGGTGCGCGGCATATGCTGCCTGCGTCCCGGACTTCCCGGCGTGTCGGAAAACATCCGCGTGCGCAGCATTATCGGACGTTTCCTCGAGCACAGCCGCGTGTTTGTGTTCGGCGAGGACAATGAGTGCGAGGTGTACATCTCGAGCGCCGACTGGATGCCGCGCAACCTGAACCGCCGCGTCGAGGTCATGACACGGGTCGAGGACGAAGACGTCGTCCGCCGCATTCTGGAATCGATTCTTCCACCGTACCTCGATCCGCGCACCGAGGCGTACGAATTGCTCGAGGACGGGAGTTACGTCCTGTCGGTGCCGCGCGAAGGCGCACCGCTCAACGTCATGGAGCATTTCATCAAGATCACAGACGCCGCGTACCGCGCCGCGAAGAGCAACGGCCGCGACGACGACACCGACGAGTAGGGGACGTTACCCCGCGGTTAGGACCAGGGACGCGGCTCCCAGCACACCCGCGTCGTTTCCAAGAGCCGCGGGCAGGATGCGGAGATCGTCGCGATGCACACGCAGGACACGTGTGCGGGCGCCCGACATGATTCCGTCGAAGAGCGGCGCGCCGGCCGCCGACACGCCGCCGCCGATGATGAAGGTCGTGACATCGAGCAGATTCGCCGCGGAGGCAATGGCGACGCCGAGCTTGTCGCCCGTATCGTACAGCACCCGCTGGGCGCATGAATCTCCCGACTGCGCCGCTTCGGCGATGAGTTTTGGTGTCACATCCTCGGGGTGCTGCATCGCCACGGCATAGAGCGCGGATTCGGGATGCGCCGCGATGTCGGCGCGCGCGCGCGCGACGATGTACGAATTGCCGACATACGCCTCCACGCAGCCGTAATTGCCGCAGCCGCACATCGGCCCGTTGTAATCGATGGTCATGTGACCGAATTCGCCGCCGTACCCGCGCGCGCCGTGATGGATGCGGCCGTCGAGAATGATGCCGGATCCGACACCGGTACCCAGGGTCAGCGCGATAAAATCCCGTATCCCGCTTCCCGCGCCGAAGGTGGCTTCACCAAGCGCGGCGCAGTTCGCATCGTTGTCAAGCGACACGGGCAACGCCCAAGCGTCTGCGATGAGCGCGCCGAGGGGCACCTCTTCCCAGCCGCGCAAATTCGGCGGATGCAGAACGAGTCCGCGCGCGACGTCGACGGAGCCGGGCACGCCTATGCCGATGCCCCGCGATTCCGCCCCGCCGGGCAATGCCAACAGCGCCGCAACAACCTTGTGTATCTGGCCCACAACACGATCGAGACCTTCGTCCGCACATGTCGGCTGCGCGGTCTGCGAAAGAATCTTTCGCGATGCTGCATCGACAAGAGCACCCTTGATACTCGTGCCGCCGATGTCGATACCAATGACGGTCATTCGACGGACTGCGGCTCCGCGGGACGGACGCGATACACTAATTCTCCGGGACGGATCATCCCGTACGTTTCGCGCGCGACACGTTCGATCGTCTTGCGGTCGTGCAACAGCAGCGTCTTGCGCTTCTCGAGCGTCGCGAGGTCCTGCTGCAACTCCGCGATGCGTGTTTCCTTCTCGCGCAATTCGCTCTCGAGCATCACACGCCGCAGCAATCCCTTGTTGCTGAACATCACGAGCAGCACGGCGACACTCGCGATACCGACGAGTATCGTGAGCTTCCGGTTTTTAAGAAGCTTGATAAACGCGGTGGGTTCGCTATGCTCACGATATCCGAACGACGCCATGAACCCAACATACACATTTTCAAGGCAATTGTAAAGGGTGTATCAGGTGATGGTTGAAATGATCAGGACAGGATGTCCACCACCGCGTCCACTCTCCCGAAGGGGGCGGAAATCTGCACTCCCGCGATGGCGGGGCGCATGAGTGCAAGCGTTTCGCGCGCGATGGCGATACCTTCGGCGCGTCCCGCCTCCTTTGAATCCTGATGTGCCCGCATACGGGCCATGATGGAATCAGGCACGCTGCATCCGGGCACTTCATTATTCATGAACTCGGCGTTTCGCAGCGACGCGAGGGGCCAGACTCCGGCGATCAAGGGAAGGTGGAGATGTTCGACGCGACGCGCAAAGGAAAAAAACACGTCGAGGTCGAAAACGGGTTGTGTCACGATAAACTCTGCGCCGGCATCCACCTTCCAATCAAGGCGGCGCAGTTCCTGGTCGAGGTTCGTCGCTCCCGGATTTACGCCGACACCGATGTGCAGGGAGGTGGGTGCGCCGATGGGATTGCCTGCGATGTCGAGTCCGTGATTCAGCCGCGCAAGGATGTTGACCAGGCCGATCGAATCGACATCAAACACGGCGGTGGCGTCGGGATAATTACCGAGCTTGGGCGGATCCCCCGTCACCGCGAGAATGTTGCGGAGTCCGAGTGCGTGTGCGCCGAGGAGGTCGGACTGAATGCCGATCACATTCCTGTCGCGACAGGCATAGTGCAGGACGGTTTCTATGCCGACCTCGCGCTGTATTTGCACGGCGAGCGAAAGCGCCGACATACGCGCGCTGGCCCGCGGTCCGTCGGGGATATTGATCACATCGACACCGTAGAAATACATCTTGCGCGCGCTCTCGATTTCCTTCTCGGCGGACACGCCGCGCGGCGCGAGCAATTCGACGAAGGTGACAAAATGTTTGTCGTTGAGGCGACGCGCCAGGCGCGACTTCTCCTCGAGGGGCGTGACTTCGACGTCCCTGGGTTTTTCGAAGCCGCGAAGTTCGGTGCGCGTCGTGCGGGCCATGGGCGAGTACACCGCGACGGCGTCGCGCATGCGCCGGATGTGCTCGGGACGCGTCCCGCAGCAGCCGCCGATCACATTGGCGCCAGCCTGTATGTAGCGCTTCGCGAATTCGCCGAGGTACTCGGGCGACGTGAGATACATGTTGCGTCCGTCGATGTTGCGCGGTTTCCCCGCGTTGGGCATGACGGAGATGGGGAGTTCGGTGAGCCCGCGCACGCGCTCGAGCCACGAGAGCATGACGTTCGGTCCGACGGTGCAATTCACGCCAATCACATCGGCGCCGACGGCTTCGAGTTCTCCGACCATCACCTCGGCCTCGGCGCCTGTCAGCGCGTTCGCGTCGTCGTTGATCGTCATCTGCGCGATGATGGGGAGGTCGCAGAGTTCGCGCACGGCACGCACGGCCTGCTGCAATTCCTCGTGCACGATAAACGTCTCGAGGATAAAGAGATCAACGCCGCCTTCGAGGAGAGGGCGGACCTGTTCCTTGAACATCTCTCGCGCCTCTTCGCGCGATAGCGGTCCGAGAGGTTCGATTTGCAGACCGAGAGGTCCTATCGAACCGGCTGCATATCCTTCGTCACCCGCGGCTTCGCGGGCGAGGCGCGCGCCTGCAAGGTTGATGTCGTACAGACGGTCGAGCAGCCCGTGGGCCTCGAGTTTGTGGCGCGAGGCACCGTAGGTGTTGGACTCGATCACGTCGGCGCCGGCGTCGCGGTATTCGGCATGTACCTGCGCCACGAGGCCCGGATTCGTGAGGTTCAGTTCCTCGAAACACTTGTTGATGAACACGCCGCGGTTGTACAGCTCGGTGCCCATGCCGCCGTCGAATAACACGACGCGTGATTCGAGGGCGCTCAGGAAGGGTTTTCGTGGCATGCCGCTACCCTTTCAGGCCGAGCTGAATCAGGTCGTGCAAATGCACGATGCCCACCGGCTGGCGGCGCGTGTCGAGCACGATGAGCTGCGTGATCTTGTACTGCTCCATGATTTCGAGGGCCGAGCTTGCGAGCGCTTGCGACATGATCGTCTTCGGATTGCGGGTCATGGCGTCGCGCGCCACCACATTGTGTACGTCGGACTGTTTCTCGAGCAGCCGTCGCAGATCGCCGTCGGTGATGATGCCGAGCAGCACGCCGTCGTCGTCCACCACGCAGGTGGCGCCGAGCCGTTTGCTGGTCATCTCGATGATCGCGGTGCCGAGCGGAACGTTCTCGTGCACGACGGGCACGGCGTCGCCCTTCAGCATGATCTCCGCGAGGCGCAGGAGCAGACGTTTGCCGAGATTCCCGCCCGGGTGGTAGAACGCAAAATCCTCGGGCGTGAATTCGCGCTTCTCGAGGAGGGCGATGGCGAGCGCGTCTCCCAATGCGAGCGCGACAGTGGTTGACGCCGTCGGTGCCAGATCGTGCGGACAGGCCTCCTCCTCGACGCTGCCGTCGAGCACCACGTCGGCGGTGCTTCCGAGGAAGGAATCCGTCGCGCCGACGATCGCGATGATACGCACACCGATCTGTTTGAAGAGGGGATAGATGTTCTTGATCTCCTCGGTGTTGCCGCTTTTCGAGAGGATGATCACAACATCCTCGCTGCGCACCATGCCGAGGTCGCCGTGAATCGCGTCGGCGGGGTGCAGGAAGATGGCGGGCGTGCCGGTGGAATTGAACGTCGCGACGATTTTCCGCGCGATGAGTCCGCTCTTGCCCACTCCCGTCACAACGACGCGACCGTCGCTGGCAAAGATGAGTTCGACGGCGGCGGCGAAGGAATCGTCGATGCGGCGCTCGAGCGTCGCGAGCGCCCGGGCCTCGATGCGCACCACGGTCCTGCCGCTTTCTATTGTGTTGGAATGATCCATGAGTCCTGTGTCTTCAGTGATGTCTGCGTCCGTCGCGTCCCGCCGTCATTCGCCGAGGCACTGCACGACGAGGTTGCGCGTGCGAGGGCGCACGTCGAAATCGACGATGATGGCCTGCTGCCACGTGCCGAGGCACAGCCGTCCCTCGACGAAGGGGATGGTGAGAGAGGCGCCCAGCAGCGAGGCGCGCACATGCGAGTGGCCGTTGCCGTCGTTCCAGGTCTCCTCGTGAAAGTAGTGCGCGGCGCGGGGTGCGATGCGCTCCATGAGCGCCGAAAAGTCCTGCTTCAAGCCGGGTTCGTATTCGATGGTTGTCAGTCCCGCGGTCGAACCGGGAACAAACACCGTCATCGAGCCCTCTTTCAGCTTGTGCTTCGTGAGCAGCAACTGCAGCCGTTCGGTGATGTCGATCATGTCGTTGGAGCCGCGCGTTTCGATGCGGAGAGTATCTGTGCGAACCGTCATGCCAGTGTTCCCGGAAGCGTGTGGGCCGTGAGTGTAATGCCGTCGCGAATATAAAAGAGTTGTCCATCTTTTGTGAAGAACGAATCGGGACCCGGCGCGCTCATGCCCCTGCCGAGTTCCGTCTCGAAGGCCAGTGCGCCGTCGCGCCTCCGCCACGCCGCAAATCGTTGCGACAGCGTCGCGGATCCGCCGCCGGCGGCCGCGAGTGTTTCATGCCAGCTCGCCGCGAGGAGTTCGGGCGTGAGAAGCACGTCGACCGGGCCGCGCAGTTCCTCCTGGCGCACCTGCGCGCGGAGAAGGCGGTCGGCCTCGCCGTGCGCGTCGTGGGAGTTGGGGAGCGGTTCGGGATACGCGTACCCCGCGAACCAGTCGATGGCGTTGATCTCGGTGCGCAGCGCATTGATGTGTCCCGTGTCGGTGCCGAGTTCCCGCCGCACGGATCCGTCGACGGCGTCGAGCGCGTAGTACTTCATCGCCTCGAAACCCTGGCGCGCGGCGTAGATCGTGTCGTTTCGGACAAAGAGGAATGTAAAATCCGGATTTTCCCACACCAGGGCGCCGGTCTCGATGTCGAGCGCGAGGATGCCGAGATGCTGGGGCATGTCGGGCTTGCGGAAGCGGTGCAGGTACAGCCGGTCCGCGGTCACGTCTTCGACGCCGATCCACCACGGCTCGTCAAAACCGCGGTTCTCCCAGAGCGGCTCGCCGCTCCGTTCGTCGAGACAGAAGTAGCGCACGGTCCTCTCGGCAGGGTGGCGCACCTCGCCCACGATTCTGCCCGCGGGGGAGAAACGCAGCAGCCACAACAGGCCGTCTCCCGTGTACGTCCACGCGGGGGGCCATAAAAAGCGGGGTTTTTTGCCAAAGAGGGCCATGTGACTTGAATCTGACGGTGCGAAAATCCATCTTGTCGCGAAAGAGAAAGGTAGCGGTTTCTCCGTGTCGAATCAATGACACGGATGCGTCCGCGGAAAACGACACGATGGACCCCTCCACACACGATTCGTATCAGGGCACACCGCCCGGGCCGCAGAAGACCTACAGGAACACCATCGGCAGCATTGTCGCGTGGGCCCTGCTGCGCGCCGCGCTCGTGGTGCTCGTCGCGCTGCTGGCCTTCGAATACTTGCGCTGGATCGATTATTCCCTGTGGTGGGGCATCACGGCCGTCTCCCTCTACGCATTTGTCGTGCATCCGATACAGGTCCAGTACCGGCTCTACCGCGAGGAGACACGGAAGGTCCTCTCGGGCACACTCTGCGCCTCGTGCCGCCACTTCGAGGAGACGGGTGTGCTCTGTGCCAAGCTCGACGAGCATGTGACGGAGGAGTACATACCCTGCGACGGCGAGTTGTGGGAACCGAAACCCGGCTACGGAGACGACGACGAGTGACAGGTCCGGCTGTTCACAAATCCGGCGGCAGGGCGGTGTTGTGGCTGCCCGGCCTGCTGCTCCTCGTCCTTGCCGCCTGCGGCGGCGAAGGCGGCGATCGCGTGCCGCGGGGCGAGAGCGACAGGAAACTGCCCGCCTTTGACGCGCGACTGGCGCGTAACGGCGAGCGGCATTATCGTGATCCGGAATTCGGGCGGACCGGCGTCGCCTGCGCCGATTGCCACAGCGACGCCGACGAAAGTGTCGTCATCGAGGGTGTCGTGCGCGCGGGGCATTCGCTTGTGGGTGCGGCGGGTCGAACTTCGGTGTGGAACGGGGAATTCATGGGCGCGGACATTGCGGCGACGGCCGCCGGTGCCGCAAAATGTGCGCACGAATATCAGGAGCGGGGCGAATCGCTCCGCGCGGCGCTGGCCCCCGAGGAAGCGGCCGCGCTGCTCGCGTACTTCGCCGCGATATCCACGGGCGCGGAGGCAAAGACGCTTCGCTGGGAGACACCGCCGCGTCCCGGTCAGAAAGGATTTGTGAAGGAGGCGTTTGTCAGGGAGATGGAGTCGATACTCCGGCTGCGCGGTAACGCGGAGCGGGGAATGGAACTGTTCTCGGCCGCTTGCGCGCTGTGTCACGGCGACAATGCACGCGGGAGCGGTCCGCCCCTGCGCCGTCTGCGCGACTATGCCGATCGTATCCCGGCCCTCGTACGCGGAGGATCCGACGCCATGCCGTTTTTCTCACGCGACCGTCTCAGCGATCAGGATATCGCCGACCTGCGCGAGTACATACTCCGGGCGGCGCGGTAGAGTGCCGCGATGGTGAGAACGGCGGAAAGCGGCGCTGTGTCCCGTTTACACACGCGGACGCGCATTGGCGGATCCCCGCTGGCGCAGGGGTTCTACCTTCGGCCGACTCTCGTGGTGGCGCGCGAACTGCTCGGGAAAATACTTCTGCGACACGTCGACGGCGATGTGATCGCGGGACGCATTGTCGAAGTGGAGGCCTACACTCCCGAGGGCGACACCGCCTCACACGCCTTCCGCGGACGCACGCAGCGGAACGCGGCCATGTTCGAGGCTGGCGGCGTGTTGTACGTGTACTTCACCTACGGCATGCACTACTGTATGAACGTTGTCACCGAAACCGCGGGCCGTGGCGCAGCGGTCCTGATACGTGCGATCGAACCGCTCGCGGGAGAGCAGCGCATGCTCCGGAACCGCGGCACGGCTGCGACCATGAAGTCGCTGTGTAACGGACCGGCAAAATGCTGCCAGGCCTTCGGTATCGGTCCGCAGCACAATGGCCTGTCGTTACACGGTCGCGGCGACGTCGTCCTTCTCGACGCACCCGCGATCGACAACGCGGATGTTGCCCGTTCGCCGCGTGTGGGCATACGGCGCGCAGCAGATTTGCCCTGGCGCTTGTACATCCGCGGCAATCCGCATGTGTCTCGCGGACCACGCGAGCATATCGATGTTCCAGTCACATAATACCGCCCCACCGCGTCCTCCACACACCATGACAGATCATCAAACCCTGAAGCTCACTCTGCTCCGCTGCGCGGCGGGTTTGTTTCTCGCACTCTCCGGAATTCAGACCATGACAACACACGCACAACAGGCGCCGATGCGCGTCGGCATCCTCGTGTATGAAGGAGTGTACCTCCTCGACTTTGCCGGTCCGATGGAAGTGTTCACCGATGCCGCGCTCGCCGATACGTCGGTGTCGCTGCAGGTGTTCACCGTCTCGGCCGATGGCGCGCCGATACACGCGCACAGCGGCCTCGGCGTCACACCGGCGCACGGCTTTGCGAACTGCCCCCAGGCCGACATTCTCGTGGTGCCCGGTGGGGACAGGGAGGCGGCCGAGAAGGACAGCGCCGTGGCGGCATGGATACGCGCGCAGGCGGCCGGCGCGCGCATCGTGCTGTCGGTGTGCACCGGCGCGTTCATACTCGCGAAACTCGGCCTGCTCGACGGGTGCGAGGCGACAACATGGCATGGAGCGCTGCGCGGACTCACAAAAGTGTCGCCCGCCATCAAAACGCGGACAGGGGTGCGGTGGACCGACAACGGCACGATCGTCACCACGGCGGGGATTTCGGCGGGCATCGACGGCTCGCTGCATGTCCTGTCGCGGCTGTACGGCGCGGAGACGGCGCGCCTGACCGCGGCATACATGGACTACGAGTACTGGACGGGAAAACCGGCGACAGGGCGCTGAAACGGACTCCGTGCAGAACGCTGGATACTTGTCCGCATCATAAATCGGATATATATTCAAGCATATATCCGTATTACGACGCCACACAGCGCCGCCGTTTCTACACGGCGTGGAACGCCTGTTTCAGCCGCAATTCCGCCCACACCAGAACAAAGGTGCACATCATGAAATACACGGTACTCCTGCTGATGATCGCGACGTCGATCGCAGCCGCACAGACGCGGCGCGATGTGCAGATTGTTGTCGATTCGATTCCGCGCGACTTTATCGTCTCGATACCATCATCGACTCCTCCGCCGGGCGGCTGGCCCATCGTGGTGATGTTTCACGGCACGACCGGCGACGGCGAAAAATTCTACAACATTTCCGGCTGGAAGGAGAAGGGCGCCGCCGAGAATTTTGTGACAGTATTTCCGTCGTCGCTGGCCTACCGTTTTTACGACGACACCGTCGGCACACAGATCGCGCGCGTCACGAAGTGGAATTGCGGCGAGTCGCTCGAGAAACTCGTCGCGGATCAGACGATGAAGGACGACGTGCGGTTTGTCCGCATCATGATCGACACCATCGTCGCGACACTGCCTATCGACCGTACGCGCATCTACGCATCCGGCTTTTCGAACGGCGGCGTCTTTGTCTCGAAACTTGCGGTGGATGCGGGTGACATTTTTGCGGCGGTCGGACCGGCGGGCGGCGCCATGAATCACCTCGATTCCGCGCGTGCGCCGTATCCCGTGGGCATACTGTTCTCGATGGGGGCGGACGATCGGAACATCGTCGAGGCCGCTGGGCGGTCGCTCCCGATGAACGATACCGGCATCACCATTCTGGGCCGCGCGGTGCGGCGCTACATCGCGTGCCAGGGACTCGACACCGTCTCCACGCCCTTTGTCACACCGCTCACGTATTCGCGGCGTTTCGCCACGCCGCAGCCCGGCGCCGCACCCACGGAGTTCATCGTGGTTATCGAGGCGGGGCTCGATCACAACTACCCGAACGGCAGGAATCATCCCATCGTGATGGCCGACGTGTTGTGGGAATTTTTCTCGCGGCATAACCGTCGGAGCACGGCGGTGGACAAACCAGCGCCGCCCAGCGTGTTTGGTGTGTACCCGCATCCGGCTTCCGATCACCTCGTGGTCGAAGGAAGCGGGCATATGGAATTCGCCCTGTACTCGATGATCGGCCACCGCGTGTTTTCCGCAACCGGTCAGAGAGGGCGCGCCCTGCGGCTGCCCGCCCTGCCCGCGGGCCTGTATCAGGCCGAGGTGCGCAGCAACGGCGAGATTCTCCGCCGCGCGGTGACCATCACGCGATAAACACCGGAACGACCGCGCCGCGGCCGCGCCTCGCTGTTTGTGGGGCGTGCATCCGCCGTGCTACATTGCCGCGCTATTGAGTCCAACATCGGAGTACGTCATGCGCCGTTCGTTTCTTCCTTCAGCCACACTCCTCGTTTTCCTAGTATTATCGTCCGGCATGTACGCGCAGACAGGCGCGCTCACGTCTGATATACTGCGCGGACTGCGCGAATCATATACGCCGAACAAGGCCGTGACCAACGCCCTGGCCGCGAACGGGATTCGTTCCCTCGCGCTCGACCGGGCAGTGTCGACATCCTCCGACGCGTATTTTTCACATCGGATCAAGACCGACGGCGTCACGGATCAGAAGAGCAGCGGCCGCTGCTGGCTGTATGCGGGTCTCAACATCATGCGGCCCGTCGCGATGACCTCGCTGAAGAAAAGGGGCTTCGAGTTTTCGCAGAACTTCCTCTTTTTCTACGACAAACTCGAGAAGGCGAACCTCTTTCTCGAATCGATCATCGCGACGCGTGCGCGTCCGGTGGACGATCGCGACGTGGAGTGGCTGCTCAAGAATCCCTTCCCCGACGGAGGGCAGTGGAACATGGTGCTCGCGCTCATCGACAAGTACGGGGCCGTGCCCGCCGATGTGATGCCCGAGACGGAATCGAGCGGCAACACCGGGGCAATGAACGGCACGATCTCGCAGTACCTGCGCAAGTGCGCGTCGCAATTGCGCACGCCCGGCAGGGACGAACAGGCGTTGCGCACCGAGAAAATCGGCATGCTGAAAAACGTGTACCGCATGCTGGCGATGCACCTCGGCGTGCCTCCCGCATCCTTCGAATGGCGCTATGAAAACGCCGACGGCACCGTGTCACCGCGCAAGACGTGGACGCCGAAGGAGTTTTACGCGGCGCACGTGGGCATGAAGCTCGACGAATACGTGTGTCTGTACAGCTACCCCGCGCATCCCTTCAACGCGTTGTATCAGATCCGCTACGACCGGAACCTGGTGGACGCGCCGAACATGACGTTTGCCAACGTACCCATGGATGTGATGCGTGACCTCACGTTGAAATCGGTGCTCGGCAACGATCCCGTCTGGTTCGGTTGCGACGTTGGCCGCGAATCCGACTCGAAGCTCGGCGTGATGAAACTCGGGTTGTACGACTACGAGTCGCTGTACGGCGTGGACATGCGCATGGACAAAAAGACGCGTGTGCTGTATCAAGAGGGTGTTCCGTCGCACGCGATGGTAATCATCGGCGTCGACGTGGTGGACGGCAAGCCCGAGAAATGGCTCGTGGAAAACAGTTGGGGTGCGAAGGCGGGGAACGCCGGTCTCTTCACGATGTACAACTCCTGGTTCGAAGAGTACAACTACGCCGTCATCATCCACAAAAAATATCTGCCGAAGGATGTCGCCGCCATCTTCTCTCAAAAGGCGGTGGAGCTGGGTCCGTGGGATCCGATGTTTTCGATGTGGAACGACTAGGGTAGGTGACGGTACACGTTACACGTTTCATGTTACACGTTACACGTTTCACGTGACACGTTGCAGGTAGCAAAGTAGCAAGGTAGCAAAGTGGAAAGGCTGTCCAGCTCAGGACCCTTTCCACTTTCCACTTTCCACTTTCCACCTTCCACTTTCCACCTTTCACTTTCCACCTTTCAATTTCCACCTTCCACCTTCCACTTTCCACTTTCCACCTTCCACCTTTCACTTTCCACTTTCCACCTTCCACATTTTTTTCATTCCGGTTAAACGGTGTCCGATTTTCTCATTTTCGATAGTGATTTGTTCCATATTGTCCGATTCCGCATTATTGCCCTGCGTTTTCCTGCGGTTCCCTGCGAGTTATTTTTGGTACGTTCCATGACATAGGTCCGGTGTACGTCCTATCGTGCATCACATGTCACCCTCGTCACGCACCTCCCATCCAGCCGCACATTTGCATCCCTTATTTTTTCCTTCCGAGACCGTTCTTCCCATTTCCCTCCTCGAGCATTTCGAGAAGCGGGGCGGCTATGTCGTTCCGGCTTCCTTCCCTTCATCGACCAGGAGCTTCGCATGACTTCCACCGCGTATGTTGTGACGCGCTTCTCCGATCCTGAATCCCTCCTGCCCGCGGTCGAGGCGCTTTCCGCCTCGGAGTCCGTCACCCGCTGGGACGCCGTCGAAGGCGCGGCGCACCTCGTTTTGAAAGTGCGTCTTGCCGGAGCCGAACTCCCGCGCGCCGTCGCCGATCTCCCGGGTGTCGCCGAGCTGCACCGCTACGACATCGAGACCGACGACGAGGACGGGGCACCGCGCGACCACGCGCTGCGCCACGCGTATCTGTATCTCGACACGGATCCCGAGCTGCGTGACGAGGTGCGGACCGCGTTAAAACAGGACGAACATGTCGTTTTCTGCGCCCCCACCTCCGGCGAGTGTGATCTGATCGCGCTCCTGAAAGGCGAGACCTTCGAGAGCGTACTCTCGTTCATCGACGTCTCGGTGCGCGGCATGAGCGGCATTCTGCGATACAAACACGATTGGGTCATCAATCTCACCACCCTCTAGACCGGCAGGGTTCTCATGGAAGAACAGCACACCCTCGACTTCAAGCCGTTCAACGTCGAGCTGTGGAAGTACGACGGGCACGCGGGCGCACTCATCCCGCTGCTGCAGTCGGCACAGGACACATACGGCTACGTCTCCGAAAAGGCGATCGACTACATCAGCCACGTCACGGCCATCCCGGCTGCCGAGATCTATGGCGTCGTGACCTTCTACGCCCAGTTCCGCACGCGGCCGCTGGGCAGGAATGTCGTGAAGATCTGCAACGGCACCGCCTGCCACGTCAACGGCGCCAAGGCGGTGTATTCCGAAATCGCGGACGAGCTCGCAATCACGTACGACGAGACAACCGACGACGGCCAGTTCTCGCTGCTCTCGGTGGCGTGCATCGGCTGCTGCTCGCTCGCGCCGGTGATCACCATCAACGGCGAGACATTCGGACGCCTCAACGCGCAGAAGACCCGGAAAGCCATGAAAGACGCGAAGCGGCAGGCGCGCGCCACCGCCGACGCGGCAGCGGAGTGAGGAGACCATGAAAACTGTAACCATAGGACTCGGTACCTGCGGCATTTCCGCGGGCGGCGAAAAAACGTACAAGGCCTTCCAGGACGAGTTGCGCGAACGACCCGGCAGCTTCGTGCTCAAGGAGACGGGCTGCATCGGCATGTGTTACCGCGAGCCGCTGGTCGAGATCTCGAACGGCGACGGCGTGTCGCACACCTACGGCGACGTCAGTCCCGAAAAGGTGGGACGTATCGTGGAAGAGGACATACTCGGCGGAGCGGCCATCGACGAATGGATCGTCATCGGCGAGGGGCGCGAGCCGGGCTTCTTCGAGAATCAGGTGCGCATCGTGCTCCGCAACTGCGGCGTGATCGATCCGGAATCGTACGAAGAGTACGTCGCATCGGGCGGCTACAAGGCCATTGAAAAGGCCCTCACCACCATGACACCCGAGGACGTCATCAATGAAGTTCTCGCGTCCGGACTGCGCGGGCGCGGCGGCGGCGGCTTCCCGACCGGCACCAAATGGAAGCTTGCACGCCAGGCGAAGGGCGATAAGAAGTACATCATCTGCAACGCCGACGAAGGCGATCCGGGCGCGTTTATGGACCGCTCGGTGCTCGAGAGTGATCCGCACGCGGTGATCGAGGGCATGATGATCGCGGGCTACGCAATCGGCGCCGACGAGGCATACATCTACTGCCGCGCCGAGTATCCGAAGGCCGTGGCGCGCCTGCGACAGGCCATCACGCAGTGCAAGAAACGCGGGCTGCTCGGCGAGAACATCCTCGGGAGCGGATTCAATTTCGCGATCAAAATCAAGGAAGGCGCGGGCGCCTTCGTGTGCGGCGAGGAGACGGCCCTCATGGCGTCGATCGAAGGACGCCGCGGCATGCCGCGTTTCCGGCCGCCGTTCCCCGCGGAAGCCGGCCTCTGGGGCAAGCCCACAAACATCAACAACGTCGAGACCTTCGGGAACATCCCCTGGATCATCCTCAACGGAGGCGCCGCATTTGCCGCCTACGGCACGGCCGATTCGAAGGGCACCAAGGTATTCGCCATGGCGGGCAAAGTGCGGCGCACAGGCCTCGTCGAGGTGCCGATGGGCATCACCATCAACTCGATCATCTTCGACGTATGCGGCGGCATCGCCGACGACAAGAAGTTCAAAGCCGTACAGATGGGCGGACCTTCGGGCGGCTGTATCCCCGCCGAAATGTGCGACCTGCCGATCGACTATCAGCAGATCAACCGCACCGGCGCCATTATGGGGTCCGGCGGTCTTATCGTGATGGACGAGACGACGTGTATGGTGGATGTCGCCAAGTTCTTCCTCACGTTCACGCAGGCGGAGTCCTGCGGCAAGTGCACGTTCTGCCGCATCGGCACCAAACGCATGCTCGAAATTCTCGAGCGCATCACCGCGGGCGAGGGCACACTGGCCGATCTCGACAATCTCGAGGAACTGAGCGGACAGATCAAGGCGGCCTCGCTCTGCGGCCTCGGGCAGACCGCGCCGAATCCAGTGGTAACGACCCTGAAGTATTTCAAGGACGAATACATCGCGCATATCGTGGACAAAAAATGTCCCGCGCATGTGTGTCCGCCGCTGCTCACATTCACGATCAACGAACTGTGCACCGGCTGCCAGGTGTGCGCACGCGCGTGCCCGACCGAGGCCATCACCGGCGCGAAGAAGGTCCTGCACGTGATCGAGCAGGAGAAATGCATTCAATGCGGAAAATGCTTCACTGTCTGCCGCTTCGATGCGGTGGTTAAGGACTGAGGTGCGCCATGGTAACTCTGACGATCAACGGACAGACTGTCACCGCTTCCCCCGATAAAACCATCCTTACCGTCTGCAGGGAGCAGGGTCTCGACACGATCCCGACCCTCTGTTACGACGACAAACTTCCACCCTTCGGCTCGTGTTTCCTCTGCGTCGTGGAAGTGCAGGGGGCCTCGCGCCTCTTCCCCGCGTGTTCGACACGCGTGGCGGAGGGCATGGTGATACAGACGCGGTCGGACAAGGTGCGCGCCGCGCGCAAGACCTGCCTCGAACTGCTGCTCTCGGATCATTACGCGGACTGTTTCGGACCATGCCGTCTGAATTGTCCGGCCGACATCGACATCCAGGGCTACATGTCCCTGATATCGATGGGCAAGTTCACCGAGGCGGTGGAACTGATCAAGGAGAAGAATCCGCTTCCCTCCGTCTGCGGCCGCGTCTGCACACGCAAATGCGAACTCAACTGCCGCCGCAATCTCCTCGACGAACCCGTGGGTATCGACTTCCTGAAGCGGTACGCCTCCGATCTCGACATGGCCACGGGCATGTGGACGCCCGAAGTGAAGCCGAAGAACGGCAAACAGGTGGCCATCGTCGGCGGCGGTCCGGCGGGACTCACGGCGGCGTATTACCTCGTGCTCGAGGGATACGAACCGACCATTTACGAGGCGTTGCCGGAACTCGGCGGCATGTTGCGTTACGGTATTCCCGAATACCGTCTGCCGAAGGAAGTGCTCGACAAGGAGATCAACTGGATCACGAACCTCGGCGTCGACGTACATCTCGGCACCAAGCTCGGACGCGATTTCAGCATCGACGATCTGTTCACGCGCGGTTTCAAGTCGGTCTTTGTCGGTCTTGGCGCCCAGGTGGGCAAGCCGATGCAGGTCGAAAACGAAGACGTAGCGGGTGTGTTGAGCGGCGTCGAATTCCTGCAGCAGGTGCAGTTGAAAACGAATCCGCCCGTACGCGGACGCGTCGTGGTTGTGGGCGGCGGCAACACGGCCATCGATGCCGCGCGCACGTCGCTGCGCCTGGGCGCCGATGAAGTGGTGCTGCTGTATCGTCGCACGCGGAACGAGATGCCGGCCAACATGGTCGAGATCGAGGCGGCGGAGCACGAAGGCGTACGCATGGAATTCCTCGCGGCGCCCATGCGGGTGAATGCGGAGAACGACCGGCTCGTCTCGATGCAGTGCATCCGCATGGAACTCGGAGAGCCCGACGCGAGCGGCCGCCGCCGTCCGGTCGAAGTGCCGAATTCCGAATACACGCTGCAGTGCGACTGGGTGATTTCGGCCATCGGCCAGGAGCCCGATCTCACGGGCGTGACGGGCGACGAGCAGTTGAAGGTGACAAAGTGGAAAACGATCGTCGCGAAGGAAGGTACCTTCGACACCGCGCGTCCGGGCGTGTTTTCGGGCGGCGACGTGGTGACCGGGCCCGCCGACGCGATCGACGCGATTGCCGCAGGCAAGAAGGCCGCGGACGCGATCATCGCCTTCATCGAGCGCGGCGAGGTGCATCCGCTTACGCAGCGCTTCGAAAGCAAACGTGACAACTTCCACAAGCTGACCGAGAAGGATCTTCCGCCCATCGAGCGGTCGCATCAGCATCACGCGCCCGAACGTCCCGTGGAATTGCGTGTGAAGGACTTCAACGAAGTGGAGATGGCGTACGACGACCGCACCGCCATCGAGGAGGCGTTGCGCTGCGCCGAGTGCGGGTGTGACGTGGGCCTCGCCTGCCAGTTGCAGGATTACTGCACCGAATACGGCGTGGATCAGACGCGCTTTGTTGGCGAGTTCAACCGCTACAAGGTCGACAACCGCCATCCCTTCATCCGCATCGATTCCAACAAGTGCATCCGCTGCGGACGCTGTGTCGGGACCTGTTCTGAAATCCTGAACGTGTCGGCGCTCGGTTTTGTGAACCGCGGATTCCGCACCATCATCAAACCGGCACTTGACAAAGCGCTGCACGAAACGAACTGCGTGGCCTGCGGCAACTGCATCGACGTGTGCCCGACCGGCGCGCTGGTCGACAAGATGCCGTACAAGCGGTCGGGTCCATGGAAGATGGACGCCGTGTTCAACGTCTGCAACTACTGCTCCGTCGGCTGCAACGTGACGTTGCGCGTGAAGACGCCCGACATCTTTTTTGTGACCGGCGCCGCTCCCGATGCCGAGCCGAACCGCGGCGAGCTGTGTGTGCGCGGCCGTTTCGGGTATCAGCATTACCTCGACGGAACGCGGCAGACGCGCCCGATGGTGCGCAAGGGCGGCGAGCTGGTGGACGTGTCGTGGGACGAGGCCTTTGCCGCCGTGGAACGCGGCATGAAGAAGGCGATCGAGGATCACGGCAGCGACACCATCCTCGTGTCGGCGTCGCCGAAACTCACCGATGAGGAACTGTACCTGGCCGGGAAATTCGCGCGCGCGTACGTGGGCACGAACAACATCGCCTCGTTCCATCATCTCGTGAACGAGGCCGATTACCACGCACTCGACGACATGCTCGGCGCCACTGTGTCGACTGTGGGCGTCGACGACGTGCAGAACGCCGACGTGTATCTTTTCCTCGGCGGGAATCCGACCGCCGAGAACCCCGTGCTGGGCTGGCAGATGAAGCGGCGCATGCGTCACGGCGCACAGGCCATCGTGATTAATTCCGCGCGTATCGATCTTGTGCCGCACGCGACAGTGTGGGCCGATCCGCGTCGCGGCACGGCCACGGTGCTTCTCGACGGAGTTCTGTCGGAACTGATCCGCCGCGGCGCCATCAACCGCGAGTTCATCGCGAATCGCACCGATCATTTCGACCGGCTGCTGCAGCATCTCGATGCCGTGGATCTCGAGGACGTCAGTTCCATCACGGGTGTGGCCGAGCATACGATCCGCGACATCGCGTCACTGCTCGCCGATCCGACGAAGCGCGTCGTGGCCTGGTATAATCTCGACAGCCGCATCGACCGCGCGACCAACGACCTCCGCGCGCTGGCCACGCTGCTGCTCGCACTCGGGAAGATCGGCGTGCCCGGTAGTGGTCTCGCGTTGATGAGCAGCCAGTGCAACCACACCGGCATGCTTGCAGCGGGATTCGATCCGAAGCTGCTGCCCGGCGGGGCGCTGCCCGCGAACGCGGCGGCCTCGTCGAAGGTCGCGGAACTGTGGGGCGTCGACACACACGCCCTGTTCGGCGGACACAGCCTGGCCCGGAAGATCCGCGAGGATCGTGTGCGCGCCGCCTTCGTACTCGGAGAGAATCCGGCGGTGACCGAGCAGTTCGGCGGCTTCATCCGCAATCTCGAATTCCTCGTTGTCGCAGATCTCTTCCTCACTGAGACAGCACAGAACGCGGACGTGTTCCTTCCGCTGTCGACGTATCTCGAAACCGACGGCCACCTCACCAACTGGTGCGGCATGCGGCAGCAGATCAATCCGATCGGCGAGCCCGTCAACGGTCTGCGTTCGGCGGACATCATCGCGCGCCTCGCGTCCATCATTGCCGGTCGCGACGGCATCGGTCTGATCCCCGACGCCTTCCGCGAGCTTGCGGCCTTCGAGGCCTGTTCCGGGTTCTCCGGCCGGCTCGACGGCGGTTTTGTCACCCCCGACGGGAAGGCACAGTTCATACCTTACTCCGATCAGGTGATCGCGACCCCCGCCACCGCGCCGCATGTGCTTGAAATCGACGCGCGCATGGCCGGCAGGGTGAAACAGATCAAGGCCTGACCGGGCGTATCCATCCGGTCTTACAACACGGATCACCAGAGGGCCGGTCGGCGACGATCGGCCCTTTTCGTTGTGTCCACTCATTCCTCGGTCCAATTCCGACATGTCACAGTGCACGTTGATCCGGTCGTGATAATCGTCCTTTTTTTTCTCCCAAAAGGAGTATCTTGCACCCGATCACAAGACATCACCGACCTAGCGCAGCAGAGATCCATACACCATGACCAGAATCGTCATCCTGTTTCTTCTCGCCGCGGCGGTGTGCGCGGCGCAGCCGCACGCGACCGACGCGCGCATCTACGACCCCTCCGCGGATGCCGCGGCGGCACTCGACAACGCCCTCCACGAAGCCGGACAGCAGGGGAAACACGTGCTCGTGCAGGTGGGCGGGAACTGGTGTCCGTGGTGCATCCGCCTCGAAAAACTCTTCGCCTCGAACGACACGATCGCGCGCGCGATTCGGGATAATTACGTCTTTATCCGCGTCAATTACAGCAAGGAGAACAAAAATCTGGCGACGCTGGAGCGGCTCGGGTATCCGCAGCGGTTCGGATTCCCTGTGCTCGTGGTGCTCGATGCGCGCGGCACCCGTCTGCACACGCAGGATTCCGGTTTTCTCGAGGACGGCAAGGGGCATTCGCCCGAGAAGGTGTTGACCTTCCTTTCGAAATGGACGCCGTCCGCTCTCGACGCGAAACAGTACCTGGAGAACTGACCGGCGGTCCGGCGGACGTCCGCGCGACGAGGGCCGTGTCTCCGTCACGCACCCGCGTACGCAGCAAACCTTGATCCGTTGATCCACGGTTTCCGACCTCTCTCCTCACCCCAGCTTCCGCCTCCAGCACATGCACGATCGTCTCACAGTCGCCCACATCGACGAAGGTCTCGCGCGCGAGATTTTCGGGCGCAATGTGCTGAACAGCCAGCGCATCATCGGTGGCGATTTCGAGACGGCGTTGGTGGACATCATCGTGCAGCTCGAGGATCCTCCCGCGCTGCAGGACGGCCGTTTACAGGTGAACGATCTCGCCAAGCGCATCGCGCGGGGGTTGCGGCAGGGTTTTGCAGGACTGCCGCCGAATGGACTCGATTTCTGTTCGTGGCTGTGGGATGTCGCGCCGCTGCACTACGTCGCGATTCCGTCGGCCAATGAATTCGGCATGGCGCGGGGATTCCAGTACGGCGTGCTCCATCTGCGTAAGATCGCCTGTATGGTGCTCGGCGCGTACACCGACGAACAGCCGCAGGTGGCAGCACAGCTCGTGCCCATGCTCGATTCGAGTGTGGACTGGGTGGACGCGCGCAACTGCATCATCCACGTGTTCCTCGAGCGGTACGTGCGCGATTTTCCCGTGGACGCGGCGGAACTGCGGACAATCGCCGCCGAGCCGGCGGCATGGCGCAAGCTGCTGCCGCTTGTCGTCGCGGCACGACTTATGTCGCTGCATGCCGATTATACCGCGGAGGCGCTTGCGCTGCTGCCCCCGACCTTCGAGGCGATCAGCAATACTAACGTGTACGCGGCGATCACGCTCGCGCTGCGTTCGGCCGTGATGTACGGAAACCACGGCGCCCTCGCGTCGTTTCTGAATACGTGCACTCCGATCGAGCATCCGGAACTGCGGCGCGCGATATGCGAAACCTTCGCAAGACCGCGCATCCATTGGGATCCCGTGTTGCGACGCACCGGCGCGGAATTGATCCGCGCCTGGCACGATGTCTCGCCGCAGCAGCTCGCCGGGAAGGCCGAGGCAGCGCTGGCGGCGCTGGGAGTCTCTACCGCACGATAAGTTTTGCCGACGCCGCGGCACGCTGCGTCGAAACACGCACGAGGTAGCTGCCGGCAGCCAGGCCGCGCAGCGGGAGGCGTTCCGTGTGCAGGCCCGCGACCCGGTCCACGGCAGGGAAACGCGCGGCGACGCGGCCGAGTGCATCAAACACCGCCACGTCCACGCTGCCTTCGGTATCGAGCGAGTACGACAGCATGAGTCCGGCACCATCGTCGGCACGCAGCGGATGCGGCGCGATCGAGAGAATACGCAGGCCGCGTATGGCGAAGTCGGGATCGGACACGCTTGTCACGGAGATGATTTCGCGCCACTTGTCAAGGACTTTTGGTGTGGTCGCGAGAACATCGGCAACCTTGAGTCCGGCGGTGAGCGCAAAGGCCAGCACGGCCGAATCGCCCGGCCGCAGCGTGTACGGGCCGTTGGCGATGACCTGCGAAATATCCGTGAACACGCTGCGCGTGTGCCAGATGCCCGAACTGATCGAGCGCCACTTTTCGTCCTTCGTGTAACCGTTGTGTATGCCGAACACGGGTGGATCGGTGTCGGGATCCGGGTTGGCGATGGTCATGAAATGCGTCGGCTTCTCGCGCGTCAGCACCGTGGTGCCGATCATGGTCGGCACCTGTTTGTTGATGTCGTACGCGTAGCCCGTGAGTGTGGTGGTGTCGAAGTCCGATATGTCGCTCGACGCGCTGGGACCGATGTCCCAGTCGAAGTACAGGCCCGCGTGCAGGTCCTCGAGTACGTCCTGCGAGGTGTTGTGTATCGTGTAGCGGAGAATGACCGCGTTCGCGAGTTCCGTATCGGTGAACTCGTAGGAATGCAGACGCACGCGGAGTCCGATCTTGTTGCCGAGCGGCGCGTTGTCGTCGGTGAATTCTGTTTCACCTTCCTGCGCCGCGCGCGCGCCCGGGGTGCGCATGTCCACGGGTGAGGCGCCGATGAAGTCCGCGCACTGCACGCTGCCGCTTTCATTCCGCACGACATCAACCACCATCGGAATACCCGCCACCTTGGCGCCGATCATCAGGCCGCCTTCGAACAGCACGTTCACACCGTTGCCGCGATAGATGAAGCCCTTCCCGCGCACACCCGAGAAATCGTCGAAGCCGATGTTGCCGTCGTTGGATATTGTGGTGGTGACGTCGTTCACGGTGTGGTCGCGATACGTGGGCTGCCAGATGAAGGAGATGCCGCCGTAGTCGTCGTAACCGTCGTCGGTGATGGTGAAGAAGAGGTCGATCTGTTCGTTATAGGCCTCGACATCCGCGAGCTGAATGATAAAGGGCGAGGCGGTGTTGCCCGTCTCCTCTCCGGCCGCGAGCGCGCCGAGCTGGAAGGTCCCGTTCAGTATCGTGACGTGCGGGCTCTTTGTTGTGAGTGTCACCGTCGCGTTTTTTGTGGTGGAGAGGAAATTCTTCCATCGCATCGCGACCTCGAGCACCTCGCCGCGGTCGAACACGGCATTACCGTTGCCGCGCGCGGTGTCGCTGATCTGCGACCAGGTCATGCGCACGGAGGGGAGCGATTTGGTGAGGGCGCTGTAGGCGTTGACGCGTCCGTAGCCGATCTTGCGTGTGTAACGGGCGTTGTTGCCCGCGTCGATGTTGTCGGACGTGACACGCACCTGCTCGAGCAGGGCGCGTCCGCGTAATTCGGGTCTGTGACTCGCGACGAGCGCCACAACGCCGGCGGCGTTCGGACTCGCCATCGAGGTGCCCGACATGCCTCCGTAGGCCGATGTGGTGCTGCTGAGCGTGCTCATGATGTTGTCGCCCGGTGCGGAGACGTCGACCCACGTGGAGTAGTTCGAGAAGCTGCTTACACGGTCGCCGGACCCCACGCTGGCGACACTCAGGAGATTCGGGTAGGCGGCCGGCGTAAAGATGCCGTCGCGTCCGTTATTGCCCGCTGCGGCAACCACCACGGCGCCCTTGCCGAGCGCGTATTCGATGCGATCGATTTCACTCTGCAGGTAACCGCCCTCGCCGCCCCAACTGCAGTTGATGACGGTAGCGCCCATGTCGGCGGCGTACATGATGCCGTCGTACCCTCGCAGGATGCGGTCGCCCGCGTTATCGGTGCCGCATTTGACGGGCAGGTAGCGGCACTGGAAGGCGACTCCCGCGACACCCTTGGCATTGTTGCCGATGGCCGCCATGATGCCCGCGACATGTGTGCCGTGTGGGTTTCCCGTGGCGGTGGGCGATGGATTGTTGTCGTAGTAGGCGCCGCCGCCGTTGCCGTCCTTGCCCGCAAAATCGATGCCGATCACATCGTCGACATATCCGTTGTTGTCGTCGTCCTTGCTGTTGTTGTCGGCGGTGGTGTATTTCCCGTCGCCGTTGGTGTCTTCGCCTGGATTGATGTAGACGTTCTCGCGAAGGTCCTCGTGCGTCCACAATACGCCGCTGTCGACCACGCCGATGACGACGGAGCGCGAACCCTTGGTGATGTCCCATGCGCGTTTGATGTCCATAAGATCGAGCGCGTACTGCGACGAGAGCATCGCGTCGTCGGGCACATACGCAAGGCGGTGGATGCGCTCGGGTTCGGCGTATTCGATGCCCGGAATCTCGCTCAAGGCGCGCGCGACCTCGATGGGATCCGCCGTCGACGAATAGCTGACCCGGTACATGCGATCGAGACCAAGTTCACGTCCGTCAGGCGCAAACGACTGCCTGTGCGAGGGATACATCTGTACCGTCTCGTGTACGCCGTAGCGCAGAAACGCAGCGCTCGCTGCAGGAAGTGCCGCGGAGGATTTTGACAGATATGCCCGCGCTGCCGGCGCGTATTTGACGACGACTATACCCTGTGCCCATTCGCCCCCGCGCAGCGCGGCAAGGCGTTCTTTCGGATCCGCGGAACCGGGATTACCCGCTGCTGTGAGGCGCGGTGCAACAGAAACGGCGGCAAGGAGAAACAGAACGAGGAAACGAAAACGCTGCATGGACGTCACCGGTGTATGAAAGGGGCGTTTCAGGAGACAAACACCGCGGGCGGCGGCTTGGTGCCCGCCGTGCGGCGACGGACGTGGGAACGTCCGCCCTATGAAGATGACAATGCCGATCAGGAGCGGGTTACGGAACCCATGACGACGGGATGCTCGGGCGCGAGCGCGCGCAGTATGTCGTCAACATGTGCAGGATCGGCGATGACAATCATGCCGATTCCGAGATTGAAGGTTCTACGCATGTCTTCTTCGGGAACATCCCCGAGCTTCTGCATCAAAGAGAAAAGGGGAGGGCGTGTCCATGCGTCCCAGCGGATGTCGAGGGCGAGTCCTTCGGGAAGCACGCGGCGCGTATTTCCGATGATGCCGCCGCCCGTGATGTGCGAGAGCGCGTGTACGCCGCCGCCGGGCAGCAGCGGCAGTATCGCGTGAAGATAGGACCGGTGCACAGCCAGCAGGGCCTCGCCCAGCGTGCCGCCCAATTCATCGATATGTGCCGTGACGTCAAAATGCGGCAGCAGCACGGCACGCGCCAGTGAATAGCCGTTGGTGTGCAGGCCCGTCGAGGGGAGTCCGATCAGCACATCACCGTCACACACGTGGGTCTTGTTCAGTATGCGTGATTTCTCCACAATCCCGACGATGGTGCCGGCGATGTCGTATTCGTCGGGCGCGTACATGCCGGGCATCTCGGCCGTCTCGCCGCCGATCAGGGCGCAGCCGTTTTCGGTGCAGGCCTTCACGAAGCCGAGGATCACCTGCTCCGCCACATTTGGATCGAGGCGGCCTGTCGCGAAATAATCCAGAAAAAACAGAGGCCGCGCGCCCGTGGTGAGGATGTCGTTCACGCAGTGATTGACAAGATCCTGGCCCACAGTGTCGTGTTTCCCGCACATCGAGGCGATCTTGAGCTTGGTGCCCACGCCGTCGACGCTCGACACCAGCACGGGCTGCTCGTAATCCTTGAAGCCCGCATCAAACAAGGCGCCGAAGGCGCCGATGTCGTTCAACACGAGGGGCGAGTGTGTGCCCTTTACGGCCTTGGCAATGCGGCGCACCGTCTCCTCGCCCGCATCGATGTCAACTCCTGCAACCTTGTACGTAAGACTCACTGCACATCCAAAAATTGGTTGAAACATCAAAAATACTCCGATGCGCGGGCAATTCCAATGCCATGGCGGCGGGTCCGACGGCGCGGCTTCGGAAGTTATTTCCATGTGCGGCGGCTTTGGGGCTTTCATATTTGCTGTGTATTGGCGTATTTATCCCTGCGCGCCGCATCGGAACATGCCGTGCGGCGCACACCATTCTGCCACCAACCACCCTGCCAGGAGGACACATGAAACGGATTTTTGCATCAATGGCGCTGTGTGCCGTGCTTTTGCTCGCCCAGGGTTGTTCTGAGGAAGCTCCGTCGCTGCGCGTCCGGAACGATTATTCGAAAAAGACGAACGTTCAGTTGAAACCCGCGGCGGGGAACACAATCAACATCAACGATGTGGCGCCGAACACCTCCACCGCGTATCAGGACGTGAGTGAAACCACCTTCACCGCCACGGCATCCGTGCAGGGCGAAAACACCGCGCCGACTGTGACCTTCGGAACAAAAAACGATTACCGGTACACGGTGGTGCTGACCAACACGAATCCTCCCGAGTTAAAGGTTGAGTCGGAGGAGCGCTAGACGTGCTGCCAGGTGTGAAGCATGAAGAGAGAAGAGGGAAGGGAGACGTTGGATGAGGGAAGAGGTAGAAAGAAGTGTGTACCATCAAAGTGAAAGTGTGAATGAAAGTGCTGTGTTGTGATGGGTGGTCGGTGGCTGTTGCAACGGTGTGCGTGCTGATGCTCTGCACGGTGACGGCGGTTGCGCAGCCGGATCAGGCCCAGGTCGCGGAGCTGTACGACAAGGGCGTGACCGCGATGCAGGAGAACCGCTACGACGATGCGATCCGCGCCTTCAGCGAGATCACGGCTTTGCGTCCCTCGGAGTCGAAAGGGCACTTCAATCTGGGCAAGGCCTATTTCAAGGCGGCAAAATATTCCGAGGCGGTGATGTCGCTGCGCAAGGCCGTGCCCCTTGCGACGGATGCCGCAGAGATCCAATACACGCTGGGCCTCGCGTACGGAAAACTGAAAAAAACGGATGAAGAAATCGCGAGTTACAAGGCGGCGATAGCCGCGCGGCCGTCGTACCCCGAGGCACTGTTGAATCTGGGTGTGTCGTATGTGCAGACGAAGCGGTACGAGGAGGCGCTCGGACCGCTGAAGGCCGTGGCAGCGCTCCGTCCGGACGACGCGCGCATCTGGTACTCGCTCGGCATCGCGGCCGATAACGCCAAACGTCCCGACGAGGCGATGCGCGCCTATGAAAAGGCGATCACCGTGCGCGGCGACTATGTCGACGCGATGGTGAATCTCGCCTCGCTCTACGACCGGGCGAAACGCTATGATGACGTGCTCGCTCTTGCCGCGCGCGGCACCGCTCTCAAATCCGACGAAGCGGAACTCTGGTACCTCGCGGGCAAGGCGCACACGGCGAAAGGGAATCCGGCGGGCGCGGCGGAGGCCTTCCGCAAAGCCGTCGCCGTCAAGGGCGGCACCGCGGCCGCATGGTACAACCTCGGAGTCGCGCTTGCCGCGCAGGGCAAACACGCGGATGCCGCCGATGCATTTCGTGGCGGGATACGTGTGCGCACGCCTTTCCCCGAGGCCTCGCTCAAACTCGGCGAATCTCTCTTTGCGCTCGAGCAGTGGAAGGATGCGGCCGAGGCATTTCTGGCGGCCGAGGCACTGCCGTCCGGAGGTGTGTCGGCGCTGGTCAACGCCGCCTTGTGCTTCGAGCGTGTGGGCGACGCGGAACGCGCCGCCGGCGCCTACGAGCGCGCGCTCGCGCTGAAACCCGACAATGTGAAGGCCGCGCAGTCGCTGGCCGATCTCCGCATGCGGCGCAAGGAATATCCAGCCGCGATCGCCGTGCTGAAGGCGGCGCTGGTCCATGCAAAGGACAACACCACGCTCCGTTTTTCTCTCGGCGTCGCCCAGGATCTGTCCGGAAAATCGAAGGAGGCGGAGGAAACATTCCTCGCGGTGCTGCGTCAGGATCCGCGTCACCTCAAGGCGTTGAAGAATCTGGGCGTGCTGCGTATCCGGGCCTCGCGTCCGCTCGATGCCATTGAACCGCTGCAGAGCGCCGCGGCCGCCGCGCCGGACGATGCATCGGTGCAATCGAATCTGGGACTTGCGCTCGCGCTTGCGGGCCGCAAGGCCGAGGCGGTCGATCCGTTGCGCTCGGCCCTGCGGCTCGATTCCACCTTCGTGGAACCGGCCCTGCTGCTGGGTGCGACACTGCGCGATCTGCAGCGCTACGACGAGGCGGTGCCGCCGCTGCGCACGGCGCAACGCGCGCTGCCGAAGGATGGCCGTGTGCTCTCGACGCTGGGCGAAGTCCTGCTCAAGACGGGGCAGACCGAGGAGGTGGCGCGCATCCACACCGAACTGGCCCAGATCGACGCGCAGCGGGCCGCGGCGCTTCATGCGCTTATGAAAGGTTCCACGCCGGCGGCGCAGTCGCCGTCGGTCATCGAAGCGGAAGACACGGCGCCGTCGCAGGACAGCGTGCGTGTGAAAACTCCGCGCTGAACACATCGCGCGGCGCTTCAGGGGCGGAAAACCACGTCCTCGTAGCGCAGCGTTCCGTCCCGTCCGATGGTGAGAAGCACCGACTGTGCGGGATCGAAACGCAGCACGACGTCATGCCGGGCGCCGTACGCCTGCAGGCGCAGGCGCCGCTCCGCCGGCGGACACGAATCGCCCCAGCCGTACGGCACCGGATGTTTCACCTGTCTCGAGGCGGGGTGGGCAAAAAAGATCGTGGTCCCGGTATCGGATATTCGGGCCCAGTATTCCGGAATATCGTCGCCCTCGACTAGCGCGGGAGCGCAATGCAGCGCATCGAGCGTGCGCGCCACGGTGCGGAAGGCACGCAGGCGCTTGAGCAGGGCCGGGTAGGAGGGATCCGGCACGCGGCCCGGACAGCGCGGTTCACGCACGAGCACGATGCGCGCGCCCTGTTCCGCGAGTGCGATCATGGCGAGCAGCGCGCGTGGCGAGACGTACCGCGCATCGACGTAGAGGAACTGGAAACGGCACTCGCGGAACACGATGACACCGTCCTGCACGGACGCATCCGCGAGAGCGGACCCGTTGATCCAGATCGGATTTCTGCCCGCGAGCGGCGCGGGCACGCGCGCGGTGCGCATCTCGTACGCGCCCCAGGCCCAGGGCAGCTTCAGCGAGTCGGGATACTCGCCGTCCATCCACGCGTCCTCGGTCGGGAGATACACTGCGGCGTCGGTGTATGTGCGTCCGCGCCGCATCGCCGCCGACACGGTGGCGAGGTAGCCGTTGAAGTCCGCGAAGCGCGGCGCCATGGGGGAGTGGGGCCCGACATGCACCGACGCGTAGAACAGCTCGTTGCGGTCGGGCGGATTAAACGGCATACCGTGCCAGATGATTCCGTTGACGCCGTTGGCGAACAGCGCGTCGGCGATCAGTTTCAGATCGGCCACGCGTTCTTCGCCCTGATGCGGACCCGGTCCCGGCCATCGTTTCCATCCGTATGCACATGTGAAACTCTCGGCGGTGACGACCGGTTTGCCGTACAGTGCCGCGGCCGAGGCGGGGATACGCGAGAAGGGCGGATCGAAGAGGACGGCTTCGGATTCGGGCACGTCGACAAAGGCGAATGCGTCGAGCAGGTCCGCCGGTGCGCCGCCGCACTGTGCGCGGGAGAACGCGCCGCGCGCGCGTGCCTCGGCTGTGAAGGTTGCATAAAAATTCTGCACCACACGCGACGACAACACCGACATGTAGTCGTAGAAAATGCCCGCGTTTCGGGGAACGAGCAGCGAATCCATGTACGGCCGTATATCATACCCGACGCGCGACAGCACGTCATTTTCTAGTCCGCGCGTCCACAGCTTGCGCGTCTCCACTTCCCACGAATCGCAGAACAGCGCCGAGGGGTCGCCGGCAAGCGCGGGTGCGAGCGCGGTGCCGATCCGAGCGGAGTAACGCAGAAACGCGTTCCTGTCGAGGTGGTTCACAACACGGCCGCGTTGAGGATGTTCCCAGGTCAGCCGCATTGATCCACGCGTGGTTGTGTCGCCGTAGAATGTGGTCGCGTCCCCGGGCGGCACGCGGCTGTCGCCGAAGGGCCAGAGCGTGCCGTATGTGAAGTCGCATTGCAGTCCGAGCGACGCTGCATGGCGCTTTGCAGAGGCGACTTTGCGCGACCATTCGGGTGAGAGCCAGCCGTCTCGTTGCGCGGCGGAATCGCCGCGCAGGGGATAGACCCAGGCGATCTCGACACCGCCGAAGCCGTTCGACTTCAGCCAGTCGAGCTGCGCGGCCACAGCGCCGGTATCGATGACCGATGCGAACCACCACCATCGCGTGAGCGGTTTCTCGGCGTACTCCGCAGGCACCTGGGCCAGCGCGGAAGCGGACAGAAGCAGGAACATCACGAGTGTGCGAGACATGACGACACGCATGCAAGTGTGAGGAAAGGGGAAACGGGAGTTGAACGCATCAGCAGATGAGTGCATCACACGGTCGTTGTGTTGGTGTGTATCGGCGGATTCCAGCCGTCATCCGGCGGCGCGTTTGCGCAGCGCGTCGATATCGGCCTTCGACAGACCTTCGGGCACAAAGCCGGCACTCTTGCAGAGCAGGTAGATGCGTATCGATTTGGCAACCACATCGATGAGATCGAAGGCGGCCTCGCAGGTGCGGCCCACGGCAAGGATCCCGTGTTTCTCCCAGACCACGACGCTGCGCGCGGCGAGTGCCTCCACCGTTGCCTCGCCGATAGTGGCCGTGCCGGAAATCATGTAGGGCACAAGACCCAGACCCTCGGGGATGAACAGCGCGGCTTCAGGCTGCATACTCCAGACGAGGTGATTGAGCGCATCCTCGTTCAGGAAATCCTCGTGATGCGTGATCGCGGCGATCTCTGTGGCATGAGTATGGACGATGCAGGACTCGTCCCTGCCATTCCGCGCAAGGAACGCGTGTACCGCAGCGTGCGTGTGGAACTCCGACGATGGCGGACGACTGTGCTGGCCCTCGACCGCGCAGTATTGCGCCGCTGTTGTTCCGTCGGCCGCGATATGCATGACGGCGAGGCAGGAGGCCGGATCGGCCGCGGTGTCGCGCATGCGTGTGCCGCTGCCGGTGATGAGCATGTGCCGTCCTGCCAGCTCCACGAGCGGTTGGCCCAGATGGACCAGTCCGTCGGGCATGGCGATACCCGGGGCAGGGCCGTCGTACATGACCGAGATGTTGCCCGCGCTGCTCTCTGCCCAGCCGCGCGCATCGAGAAGGGCCGCGGTGCGCGCAACGTCGTCGAGGAGATGTTGGTGCATGGTATTCTCCGTGCCGTTGCCGGCGGTTCTTTTCCTCCAAGGTACTATTCTGTACCTTCATTTACTCACACACTTCCACGACACACGTCCCATGCCCCTAGCAGATCTGCGTCCCCAGGCGACACACCGCGATCCCGACGAACTCGTCCGGCACCTGCAGTCCTTTACCCTCGTCCCGAAGTTTTCGGCGGGCATCTGGTATTTCGCGCCGGGAGGCGGACGTTTCCATGCGCGGTACGGCCGCGAGAGGAGCATCGTGGAGCGGCTCGACGTCGCGGCGTCACTCGCCCCGTACGGGCTCGGCGGCATGGAGGCGCATTATCCCAACGAGATCAACGAGGAGAATCTCGATCTTTGGAAAACCTTCTCCCGCGAGACAGGCATACGCATCGTCACCGTCGTGCCCCTGTTGTTCCACGACGCGCAGTTCGAATGGGGATCACTCTCGAATCCCGATCCGATCCCCCGGCGCGCCGCCATCGACAGGACCATCGCGACGTTGCGCCTCAACAGGGAATTGGACACGGATTTCGCCGTGGTCTGGCCCGGTATCGACGGCTACGAAAATCCCTTCGGCATCGACTTCGCGTCGATGCGCGCGCGCTTTGTGGAAGGTCTCGCCGAGGCGATGGATGCCGTGCCCGGCGTGCGTGTGGCTTTCGAACCCAAACCCTACGAGCCGCGCGGACGCATCCTGTTCGGGACCACTGCCGAGGGAATGCTGCTGTGCCATCAGGTCGAGTCGCTGCTGCGCGACGGAACGAATCTCGCCCTGCTCGCGGAAGGCCATCACCTCTGCTGCATGAATCCCGAGATCGGACATGTCCTGATGGGATACGAGGACCTGCCGTACGCCTACAGTTGGCCGCTCTCCGAAGGACGCCTCGCGCATCTGCACGTCAACAGCCAGCCCGCGGGCAATTACGACCAGGACCTCAATATCGGAGTGGTTCATCCGGAATTATTCGAGGCCTTGCTCTACACCCTGAAAATGCACAGCTACTCCGGGTGGTTCGGTATCGACATCAATCCCGAGCGTATGCCCGTCGAGACGGCCATACGCATCAACATCGACGCCGCGCGGGCCGCGGCCGACCGGATCAACAGTCTCGACCACGCATCCATCATCCGCGCCACCACGTCCCCCGCCGCCTCGCGCGGCTGGCTCGAGGCGTATCTCCTTCGCGCGCGGGCCTCGCGACCGGAACTGCTTCCTCCCCTGACGGGGCTAGGAGTCAGGAACTAGGAACTAGGATCTAGGAGTGGGTTGAGGTCGGTGTTTTGTGCCATAGGATGACGGAGTATATTTCCGAATTCAGAATCCAGAATTCAGAATTCAGAATATCGAACTCAGCGCAGTCCCTACTTCCCAGTTCCGCCACCTCTCCTACATCCTAGATCCTAGATCCTAAATCCTAAATCCTCGTTCCCCGCGTGAAACATGTAATAATCCACACCGACGGTGCGTGTTCCGGCAATCCCGGACCGGGCGGCTATGCGGCGATTCTGCAGTTCAACGGTGTGGAAAGGGAACTGTCGGGGGGATTCCGTCTGACAACGAACAACAGGATGGAATTGACGGCGGCCATTGTTGCGCTCGAGGCGCTCAAGGAGCGCTGCCGCGTGACCTTGTACACCGATTCGCGCTACATCGTGGACGCGATCAACAAGGGCTGGGCGGCGCGGTGGAAACGCAACAGGTGGATGCGCAACAAGACCGACGAAGCGCTGAATCCGGATCTCTGGGAACGGCTGCTGGCGTTGCTCGGCAAACATCTCGTCACGATAGAATGGACGCGGGGGCACGCGGGTGATCCGTTAAACGAGCGTTGCGACAAACTTGCCGTCGAGGCCTCGAGGGCCGACGATCTCCCGGAAGACACACGCTGACGGCGCGCGGCTCCACACTCCTCCACTCACGGCACACATCGCATGCGACCACTCACACTCGGCATCGACATCGGCACAGGAGGCGCGAAGGCGGTTCTCGTGCGTGATGACGGCGCCGTGATGGCGAAGGCATTCACACCGTATCCCCTGTCGACCCCGCGTCCGCTGTGGACCGAGCAGGATCCGCGCGACTGGTGGGAGGCGACACTGACGAGCATCTCGCGTGCAATGCAGGATGCTGGGGCAGCAGCAGCGGACGTCATCGGCATCGGCATCACGGGGCAGATGCACGGCCTCGTCGCGCTCGACGAACACGGCGAGCCGCTGCGACCGTGTATCCTTTGGAACGATCAGCGGACCGTCGCCGAATGCGACGAGATCCACACGCGGATCGGCGCCGACCGTGTGCTGCGCATCTGCGGCAAGCCCGCGCTGCCCAGTTTCACCGCGCCGAAACTGCTGTGGATGCAGGCACACGAGCCCGCGCTGTTCATGCGTATTCACACCGTGCTTCTGCCGAAGGACTACATCCGCTGGAGACTCAGCGGGGCGCTGCTGAGCGACGTATCGGACGCATCAGGCACGCTGCTGTTCGACACCGCGCGGCGAACCTGGTCCGAGGACGTTCTTGCGGCGCTCGACATTCCGCGCCGTGTGCTGCCGGAGGTCACCGAATCGACCGAAGCGAGCGCCTTCGTGTCGGCGGATGCCGCGCGTGTGTGTGGTCTGCGTGCCGGCACACCAATCGCCGGTGGCGCGGGAGATCAAGCCGCGGAGGCCGTCGGCTGCGGCGTGCTGGGCGGAGACGAAGTGTCGGTCACCATCGGCACCTCGGGTGTCGTGTTCGCGGGCATGGACGACTACCGCCTGGATCCCGCCGGGCGCGTGCACTCGTATTGTCACGCGATACCCGGCCACTGGCACGTGATGGGTGTGATGCTGTCCGCGGGCGGCAGTTTTCGCTGGCACCGCGACACATTCTGCGCCGAGGAACGCGAGAAAGCCGCGGCCGCGGGCATCGACGCGTACGACCTCATGACGGAATTCGCCTCGCGCATCGGTGCGGGGAGCGACGGACTTCTGTTCCTTCCGTATCTCACCGGCGAAAGAACGCCGCACGCCGATCCGTACGCGCGCGGCGTGTTTTTCGGCATGACCCTGCGGCACACGCGCCATCACTTCACACGCGCCGTCATGGAGGGGATCGGCTTCGGATTAAAGGATGCGTTTCTCTGCATCAACGATCTCGGCTATACGCCCGACACGGTGCGCCTCTCGGGCGGCGGCGCGCGCAGCGAACTGTGGCGGCAGATGCTCGCCGACATGCTCGACGTGCCCGTCGCGCCTGTGGGTGTCGCCGAGGGTGCCGCATACGGCGCCGCGCTGCTGGGCGCGGTTGCGTCCGGCCTGCACCCCACTGTGTTTTCCGCCGTGGAGCACGCGGTCGTGCTGGGCGAACCGAGCATTCCGGGCGCCGACGTCCCGGCCTACGCTGCGCTGTACCCGCGATACCGCGCGCTGTACCGCGCCTTACGCGGAGAGTTCGCGGCCCTGCACGCCGTTGCCGGATAGCCGCGGATGATCGCATGAGACTGTCCATCGGAATTCTCGGCTGCGGCAGCATTGCGCGCACACACGCGGGCGTGCTGCGCGGCATGCCTGAGGCGCGGATCGCCGCCGTGTGCGACAGCGACGCGTCGCGGGCGCAAGCCCTCGCGGAGACGTTGCCCGGCGCGCGATGGAGCAGTGATGCCGGCGAGATACTGGGCGCGAGCGACATTGACGCGGTGTACATCTGCACCCGTCACGACAGCCATGCGCCACTTGCGGTTGCCACCGCGGAAGCCGGCAAACACATCTATCTCGAGAAACCCCTGGCGCTGACGATGGAGGATTGTGATCGCATCGGCACGGCGCTCCGCGGATCATCCTCGCGCCTGATGACGGGTTTCAACCACCGTTTCCACCCGTCCGTGCGCGCGGCCGCCGCGCATGTGCCCGAACCCCAGCTTGTCATCGCGCAGGTATGCGACGAGCGCTGGCCCGACGATTTCTGGGCGAACGATCCGGCCGCGGGAGGCGGCAACGTGCTGTCGCAGGGGTGCCATCTGGTCGATCTCGTCTGCATGCTGCACGCCGCCCCGCCCGTGCGTGTGCAGGCCGAGGCCGGCAATCTGCGCCATCCGGGGCTCGATATCATCGACACACTCACGGCAACGCTGCTTTTCGCGAACGGCGGCGTCGCCACGCTCGCTATCGCCGACGGCGGCACCTCGCCGCTGGTGTCGAAGTGGTCGCTGCAGCTCATGGGCGGCAGCACCAGCGCGCACGTGCACGACCGTTTCGCCTCGGTGACCCTGCACCGCGAGCGGTCGACACTGACACAAAAATCGGACACCGACATCTCTTTTACGGACATCAACGCCCATTTTATCCGTGGTATCCTGCGCGGCGAGCCGTTCCGCACCGGCTTCGCCGAGGGCCGCCGCGCCACAGCCATTTTACTGCGCGCGCTGTATGCGGCGCGCACAGGCACGGCGCAGCCGCTTGACGATTTGCCGGACGATACTTCCACACGAGGGGGACAGTGATGAAGGACGTTTCACCGAACACCGGTCCCTCCAACGGCCGTCGTGTGCGCATCGCGAGCGCGGCATTCCTGCTCGACGACGCGGTATCCGGCGTGGAACAACGCCTCGAGCGCTGCACGGCATACGCCGCGGATGCCGCCACAGCGGGCGCGGACGTGCTCTGTTTCCCCGAAGCCGTTATTTCGGCAGGTCTGGATCCGGCGCACGAGGAGCGTGCGGGCGGTCCCGTGTTTACTCATTTCTCGGCGCTGGCCCTTCGGCATGAAATGCACATCATCGCGCCGTTCCTGACGCGCGAGGGGAAAACGCTGTACAGCCGCGCAACGCTGTTCCAGCGCGACGGCGGCATCGCGGGATGCTACGACAAGGTGCAGCCCAACGGCCACGAACTGCACACCATCACTCCCGGAGATACACTGCCCGTCTTCGAGCTGGATTTCGGCCGTGTCGCGGTGATGCTCTGTATGGATATCCACTTCCCGGAAATCGCGCGCATATATGCATTAAAGGGTGCGGAAATCCTTTTCTGGCCGACCATGACACACGGTCCGACGCAGGAGTCGCTGCTCGTGCAGGCGCGTGCGCGCGCGCTCGACAACTCGCTGTGTCTGGTCGAGGCGAATTACGCCGGCGCGCCGCCCTATGCGCCGTACGCCGGCCGGCACCTGCCGGGCAATGCGCGCATTATCGATCATAACGGGGATATCCTTGCGCAGAGCGGTCGCAGGCATGGTCTGGCCATCGCCGACGTGAATCTCGACGAGATACGTCTCACATCGCAGTGTGTGTTGTTGCGCGAGCCGGATCACATGCGCGAGGATTTGCTCTCGTTGTATCGGAGGGAGTTGTATATCCGGGAGTTGCAGGGGATAGGGGGGAGTTAGTAGTTGGTAGTTGGTAGATGGTAGATGGTTGATGGTAGATGGTAGTTGGTAGATGGTAGATGGTAGTTGGTGGATGGGTAGATCGATCTACTCTGGTCGTGTAAGGAGACAGGATACAGGAGACAGGAGTTGATTTTGCCGGGTGTCTCCTGTCTCCTGTTTCCTCACGCTCGCGTTAGGAGTCTGGAGGAAGGAGACACGGCTTGGAACGATTATCTCCCATCTCCTGTATGCTTACGCGGGTATGAGGAGGAAGTGGATGGTAGATGGTAGATTGGTGGGAAGTAGATCAGTAGATGGTCAGGTGATTGATGGTGGATACGGAGACTCTGATAATTTTAGCGGGCGGTGTGGCATCGAGGATGCGCGCGTCGATGGGCGGACAGGGCATGGCCGTGAACAAGGGCTTGCTGCGCCTGGGTCCGGAGCGCAGACCCTTCCTCGACTATCTGCTGTGTAATGCCCGTGAGGCAGGAATACGCGAGGTTGTCCTGCTCGTGGGAGAAGGGGACGATACGGTGCGCGACGTGTACGGCGAAAATCCCGCGGGCAACCTCTACCACGGTCTGCGTATTACATACGCATTTCAACCCATCCCCGAAGGGCGCAGCAAACCCTGGGGCACGGCCGATGCGCTGGAACGGGCGCTGAATACGGACGCAGCGCGGGGCAGGGACGCCGTGCTCGTGTGCAACAGCGACAATCTCTACTCGACTTCCGCGATCGCCGCCCTGTGCCGCAAACGATCCTGCGGCGCGTGGATCGATTACGCGAGGGACGGACTCCTCTTCGACACCGCGAGAATCGCACAGTTTGGTGTCACCATCAAAGATGCCGACGGCTATCTCACAGACATCATCGAGAAACCGACGCCGGAGCAGATCTCCGCCATGACGCCGGACCGGGGCTCCGTCGCAGTCAGCATGAACCTCTGGCGTGTCGAGCCGGGCAGAATCGCCCCGTATCTCCTTTCATGCCCGGTGTCTCCCGGCCGTAACGAAAAGGAACTGCCCGTGGCCATTGCGGCAATGGTGCGTGATCATCCGCGATCTATGCAGGCGGTGCCCTGGTCTGAACATGTTCCGGATCTCACCAGCTCAAGCGATTTTCCTGCGGTCGAGGAGTTTTTGCGGGAGAATTACGGTGTTCCGTTGTGGGGCGCGTAGATGGTAGTTGGTAGATGGGTAGATCGATCTTTTCAAGGAGTGTGAGGAGGCAGGAGGAAGGAGACAGGAGTCGTGTTGGCTCTTGCCCTTCCGTGCCGCCGTCCCGCTCTCCCGCTGTCCCGTACTCCCGCTGTCCCGCTCTCCCGCTGTCCCGCTGTCCCGCTCTCCCGTTCCCGCTGGTGGAAAAAAAAAGCCCGCACGAGGCGGGCTTGGTGGACGTTGCGGGATTTGAACCTGCGACCTCACGCGTGTGAAGCGTGCGCTCTAGACCAGCTGAGCTAAACGTCCAAGCGATCCAAACATACAAAACGGGCTCGAAAAATCAAAATCTGGACACCGTTTTGGCCGGGGGTGGAAAGGGAAACGGCCGCCTTTTCAGGACGGCCGCTTCGTTTTCCCGTGTGTCCGGCTGTTCAAAGCCGGATCTGCGTCGGATACTCAGAAGGGCAGATCCGATCCGACATCACCCTTCGGCTCTGAAGCCGGTTCGGGGGGCAGACCGGGGGCCTGCGGCGCTCCGCCCTGCTGGCCGCCCTTCGAGTCGAGGAACATGAAGTCGTCGACAACGATTTCCGTGATGTAGTGTTTCACTCCCGCGTGGGTCTTGTCTTCCCAGTTGCGCGTCTGGAGTTTGCCCTCGATGTAGAGCTGGCTGCCCTTCCGGACGTACTGCGAGATGATTTCAGCCGCCTTGCGGTAGACGACAATGTTGTGCCACTCGGTGCGCTCGACAAGCGCCCCTTCCTGGTTTTTATACGACTCGTTGGTCGCCATTGTGAAGTTGCACACCGGCACGCTGTTGGCGGTGTACTTGAGTTCGGGATCCTTCCCGAGCCGTCCGATGAGCATCACTTTGTTCAAACCGTAGGCCATGCTGCCTCCTCTGAAGAATTATTGTGAAAGTGTGAAAACAACAACAGAATTCGCTGTGAGAATGAAAATGCGCCCGCCGCCGAGAGCCACGTCCTGAAATGCGCCCGTCTCGCCGGCGAAGACGATGCGTTCGCGTGATATCGTGTGTTCGAGGGTTCCGTCGGTTTTGAACAGGTGCAGCGTGTTCGATCCGACAACGGCGACGCGGTCCTTGCTGCAGGCGATTCCCTTCGCGTCCTCGAAGGTATTATACGCGCCGGAAAAAATATAGTTCCCGAAGGCGTCGAAGAAACTGATGCGGTTTGATTCCAGCACGACAAGACGATCGTCGTCGAAGCGCGCCATCGCGATGGGATTCTGCAGCCGTCCCTCGCCCGATTCCACGCCGCCGAAGCTGCGCTCCACGGCCGCGAAGCCGCTGGTCGAGACGATGCGCCTGTTCTCGCCGTCGAGTACGAGCAGTTCGCCCATCGATGTCATCACCACATCGCGCGGCAGGCCGAAGCTGTTTTCGGCGCCGGGCTTGTCCTTGGTGCTGAACGCGCCGAGTGCGTGGATGTCCTTGTCAAGGCGCACGACGCGATGGTTCTCGCGATCAGCCACGTATAACACAATGCCGAGCCGCGCATCGATGCCGCAGGGATGATCGAACTCGCTCAGCGCCCAGCCGCGTCCGCCGGCGATACCGAGTGGCGCGCCGTCGGCCCCGAACTTCACCAGAGAATGCGCGCCCGCATCAGTCACATACACCGCGCCGAACGGATCGATCTCGATGTTCGAGGCGGCGATGAAAGATCCGAAGCGGTAGTCCTCGACAAGCACCGCCGCGTTCTGCGCGTGCACTCTGCCGGACAGACCGAGAAAGGCCGCGAGGGCGCCGATGATACAACTCCGTCGCATGATCAGAGCGTTACTGCGCGATGAGGAGGTCCACCGGGCCGGAACGGAAGACCAGGTCGCGGCCGAGAGAGGTGGAGATACGGAAAGAGAGATGCAGCGAGCGATGCCGCACGGGATCGAGGGGAGCGAGTCCGCGCCTCGACCGTGCCGTGAGACGCAGGTCCTTGCCCGCGTCTATCACAACCTCCGCACGCTCCACGTCGTCCGTCAGCAGCGCGGCATCGAAGCGGCGCAGAGGCGCGCCGGAATATACCTCGCTGACCAGACCCTCCGCGGCGGACAGCCGTATGGGCGCATCGGTCTCGTTGCGGATTGTGATGGTGGCAAGCGCATGGCTCACCGGCGCGGAACCGGGCATCACATTGTTCCAGATGCTGGTTTCGTGAACCGTCACGCGCAGTTCATCGCTGCGCAGAGTATCCGCCGCGGGCGCGCACGAGGCAAGCGCCGCGCCGAGCAGCAGCAGGAACAGCGTTCTATTTAACAGCGACGGAAATCGGACCAGTGGCCACCTCCGTGCGATAGCCCTTCGTGGTTTGGAACGCGATTTTCACGATGACGGAGGGCGACTTGCCCGCGTCAAAACCGTCGAGTTCTGGCGGCGCGATGACCTGGACTTCCTTCACCTGTTTCGGCACAAGCTGCGCGCTCGAAATCGTGCCGTACGACTGGGGAATAATGGGACGGAAGCGGAGCAGCGCCAGCTTGGTGGAGGCATCGATCACCGTGCCTTCGAGGAACGCCACACTCATCGCCTGCTCGGTGCGATTGATGAGCTTTACCATCGCATTCACCGATGCGTACGTCTTCCCGTCGCGCTTCTCCAGCGAAACGCCGGCCGAACTGTACTGGATACTGAGTTGGTCCGTGGTGGGATCCTGCGAACAGCCGCCGACTATGAGTGCGGAGACGAGCAGGATGCCGAGGGAGAGACGGATGCGGGTCATGTGGCGTTGTGCGGTCTGTGAGTCGAAGGTGGGATGTGTTCGAGTGCGCAATATAGGCAACGGGCGGATTAATACAAGCCGGTGCACTGGTCAGGTGTCGAGCACCACCACCGCGTCGAAGCCGTGTGATGTGGCCTGAAGTGTCAATCCGTGATACGTGACGGCCTTGATTTCCGTCGCACGCGCCGCGAGTTCGGCCGACAGCATATGGCCGGACACGTGTGCATGGATCGTTACGGAATCACACGTATCGGTATCGAAGCGGTCGAAGAAGAGCCGCCGTGTCGTGTGGAGATAGAGCAGCTCGCCCAGCCATTCGCGAAGGAGGAGATCCGGACCCGCGGCCTGTATATCGATGGCGATCACGGATGCCTCGCGCGTGAGTTCCTCGTCGCCGCGGTCGCCTTCGGCGAGGATGAAATGAAAGAGCGCGCGCGCGGAGACGGCGAAGAGGTCCGCCAGCGTTTCGGCATGAACGCGGAAGCCGATGTCGGCCGTATGATCGAGTTCTTCAAAAAAGCCAGTCATGGATAATGCCCGGATGCAGGGATCAAGCTATCGCTGAAACCTTTCCCTTCAAATCGCGTACACAGAACGTTTCCCCGTACCCGCTTCCACGCGGGTTTCTGCACAACGGGGAATTTCCGTATTTTGCCCAACTCTGCTTGTTCTCCCGATTTCTTCCTCACATAAGCGGATCGACCCATGAAGCAAATGCGACAACTCCTCTCATTCGCGCTGCCGGTTTTTATGGCGGCGGTGATTCTTGCCGGCTGCGCGGGCAGCTCCGGCGTTTCGACCTCGTCGTACGACGCGGCGAAAAAAGCCCAGCTCGAGCAGGTGAAGGCCGGCCGTTTCGACGGCGGCAAGATGTGGACCTTCGACGATCCGCCCGTCGCATATTTCGGCGAAGCGTACGGCTTCCGTCCCTCGAAGGAATGGCTCGATGACGCGCGTCTTTCGTCGCTGCGTCTGACGTCCGGCTGCAGCGCCTCGTTTGTCAGTGGCGACGGTCTTGTGATGACGAATCACCACTGCGTGCGCGGCTTCCTGGCGTCCGTGCAGAAGCCGGGTGAGAATCTCCTCGAGAACGGCTTCTCCGCCGCCGACCTCGCGGCAGAGCGTAAAATCCCGAACGCCGCTCTCGAGCAGCTTGTGGAGATCCGCGACGTGACAAAGGACGTGCTGGCGGCCATGGACGCGGCCAACACCGATCAGGAAAAAATCGAAGCCCGCGGCAAGGTCATTTCGCAGATCGAGAAGCAGGCGTCGGATCAGAGCAAGCTGCGCGCGCAGGTTGTGACCCTGTACAACGGCGGCAAGTTTTCGCTGTATCTGTACAAGCGTTTTACGGATCTGCGTCTCGTGTTTGCTCCCGAGCTGCAGGCGGCGCATTTCGGCGGCGAATACGACAACTTCACCTACCCGCGTTACGCGTTCGACTGCTCGTTCGTCCGCGTGTACGAGAACGACGCGCCGTACGAATCCAAAAACTTCTTCGCGTGGAGCAAGGACGGCGCGCAGGAGGACGAACTCGTGTTTGTGATCGGCAATCCCGGGCGCACCAGCCGTCTCAGCACCGCCGAGCAGCTCGAGTACAACCGCGACGTGCAGTATCCGTTTACATATCAATTGCTGCGCGAGCGCGTGGACATGCTGACCTCGTACATCAAGACGCATCCCGAAAAGAAGGCCGACCTGTACGCCGGACTGCTGGGCGTCGCCAACGGCATGAAATCGTATCAGGGCCGCCTGGCCGGACTCCGCGACGACGTGCTCGTGCAGCGCCGCCGCGACTTCGACCGCAGCTTCCGCGCCGAGGTCGAGAAGCGTCCCGAACTCAAGGCGAAATACGGACACATCTGGGGCGAGATCGCCCAGTCGATGCAGACCCTGCGTGAAATCGCGCCCGAAAACCTCGGCCTTCGCGCCGGCGGGCTCGGTGTATCGGAAATTTTCGCGCGCGGTTTTTCGCTCGTGCAGTTGCACCGCGAAATGCGGAAAGCCGAGGCCGACCGTCTCGACGCGTACAAGGGTGAGCGCGGCATCCGCACCTTCGCGGCAGCGGGCAGGTTCAGCAAGGTCGACACGGAACTGGACGCTCTCACACTCGCGCTGCAGCTTTCGTACATGAAAAAATATCTCGGAGCTTCGGATCCGATAGTCCAGTTTGCACTGCAGGGGCAGACCGAGGAGCAGGCCGCCAAGCGTCTGCTCGGCCAGACCGTGCTGAACGATTCGACCGCGTTCGCGGGCCTGGTGGCCGACCATGCAGCCGCAACGGCCGCCTCACAGGATCCCTTCATCGTGATGGCGCGCATGGCGCTGCCGCGCGTCGAGAAGGCGGGAGCCATCGCGCGTGAAGTAAACGCGAAGACGCAGGTGAACGCGACCTTGCTGGGCCGCGCGCAGTTCGACGTGTACGGCACGAGCATTCCCCCCGACGCGACCTTCACCCTGCGCATCGCCGACGGTGTTGTGAAGGGGTACGACTACAACGGCACCATCGCACCGCCGTTCACGACCTTCCACGGCCTGTACGACCGTCATTTCTCGTATCCTTCGAAGGACGAGTGGAAACTCGCGGCCCACTGGCAGAATCCGCCGCCCGAGTTCAAACTCTCGACCCGCTGCAATTTCTCGTCCACCAACGACATCATCGGCGGCAACTCCGGCAGTCCGATGATCAACAAGAACAGCGAAATCGTGGGCCTGATCTTCGACGGCAACATGGAAAGCCTGCCGGGCGATTTCATCTTCGCGGAGGATGCCGGCAACCGCACCGTTTCGGTGCATTCGTCGGCGATCATGGAGGCGTTGCGCCATCTGTACAAGATGAGCAACCTCGTGAAGGAACTCGAATCCGGCAAGCGCGCCCGCTGACGCAGCCGCACTGACGACACTCAACCACCCGAATAGATCAAGGATTCACGTATGCGCAGATCACCTCGTTTTGCTGCTGCATGTGCCGCGCTGCTCCTGGGCATCATCGCCATGGGATGCGGCGGCAGCCAGCAGATGTCCGACACATCGTCCTCGTACGAAAAGGTCCGCCAGGCCGAGCTCGCCGCAGTCAAGGCGGGGCCGTTCGACGGCGGCCGCATGTGGACGTTCGACTTTCCCCCCACAAAGCACTTCGACACGACGTACGGCTTTAAAGTCGACCAGCAGTGGTTCGACGACGTGCGCATGTCGGCCCTCCGTTTTGCGTCGTACTGCTCGGCCTCGTTCGTGAGCGCCGACGGTCTGGTGATGACCAATCACCATTGCGCGCGCAACAGCGTGGAAGAAGTGTCGAAAGAAGGCGAGCACCTTCTCGAGAACGGCTTCTGGGCACCGACGCTCGCCGATGAGCGCAAGGTGCCGAGTCTCTTTGTCGATCAGCTCGTGGAGATCCGCGACGTCACCACCGCGGTGATCGGCGCGATGGATCTGCAGGCCGACGACAAGGACAAGATCAAGGCCCGCGACAGCATGAAGACGCTGCTGACCGGTCAGGTGTCGAAGGAGACCAAGCTCCGCGCGGACTTCGTGACACTGTACAACGGCGGCAAGTACTCGCTCTACATCTTCAAACGCTACTCCGACGTGCGCCTCGTGTTTGCGCCGGAAACACAGCTCGGCTGGTACGGCGGCGACTGGGACAACTTCACGTTCCCGCGCTACGATCTCGATTGCTCGTTCTTCCGCGTGTACGACGAGGAAGGCAAGCCGCTGAAGACCGCGCATTTCTTTAAGTGGAGCAAGGCCGGCGCGCCCGCGGGCGAGCCCGTGTTTGTTGTCGGAAATCCGGGCAGCACCGGACGCCTGAAGACGTCGGCGCAACTCGAGTTCGACCGCGACATACAGTTCCCGTACATCGCTTCGATCTTGAACAACATGGTGGACGTGTTGGGCGAATACGCGGCGCGTCATCCCGAGAAGCAGGAAGAGATGATGAACCAGATCTTCGGCATATCGAACAGCCAGAAGGCCTACAACGGCCAGTTGGCCGGACTGCGCGACGATAAGCTGATGCAGCGCCGCCGCGACTTCGACCGCCAGTTCCGCTCGGCAGTCGAGAAGCGTCCCGAACTCAAGGCGAAGTACGGACACATCTGGGATGAAATCGCGGCTTCCCGCGCGCGCGTCCGCGCCGTGGCGAAGGATCTGCTCGCGCTCCGTTTTGCAGGCATGGGCGGCGGCAGTTCGTCGGAGCATCTCGCGAAGGCGGCGAATCTCGCCAAGTATGCGTCGGAACTGGGCAAGCCCGAGGATCAGCGCGCGAAGTCGTATCAGGCCCGCACGCTGGACCTGACCAAGCGCACGCTGTCGAAGGCCGTAGCGCCGGACAAGGACATGGAAGAACTCGCACTCGCCGCGCAGTTGCGCATGATGCGTGACATTCTCGGCGCCGACGATCCCGTGATCAAGGCCGCGTTCGGTTCCAGCGCCGACCATCGCGCCGCAGCGGCGCGTATGCTGCGTGAAACCGTACTCGGTGATTCCGCCGCAGTCGCGGCTCTGGTTGCGCAGGGTCCCGACGCGATCGCCGCGTCGAAGGATCCGTTCCTCGCACTCGCGCGTCTCGCGCTGCCCCGTCAGGAAGCCGCGCAGAAGGTGTCGGACGAAGGCCGCAGCCGCGACCAGGTCAACGCGACCCTTCTCGGCCGCGCCCTGTTCGACGTGTACGGCACCACCATCCCGCCCGATGCCACGTTCACCCTGCGTATCGCCGATGGCGTGGTGAAGGGCTACGAATACAACGGCACCAAGGCCCCGACACACACGACGTACTACGGCATGTACGACCGTCACTACTCGTTCCCGGGCGAAAAGGATTGGGCACTTCCCGAGCGCTGGCTGAAACCGCCCGCGGAGTTCAATCTCGCGACACCCGTGAACTTCGTTTCGACGAATGACATCATCGGCGGCAATTCCGGCAGCCCGATCATCAACCGCAACAAGGAAGTTGTCGGACTCGTGTTCGACGGCAACATTGAAAGCCTGCCCGGCGAATTTATTTTCGCCGAGGATGCCAACAACCGCACCGTATCTGTGGATTCACGCGGCATGGTCGAGGCGGCGCGCCATATCTACAAAGCAGGACGTCTCGCGGACGAATTGACCGCGGGGAAGATCATTTACTGATCACGCGACATTCTCAAACACGACGGGCGGAGCGGGTCTCCGCCCGTTGTGTTATTAGGGAAATGGGACGGCCCGGAGGGCCGTCCTTGGAGGTGATCCGTGCGTCGCATGTGATGGGACGGCCCGGAGGGCCGTCCGTGGAGAGCGAGGGATTTCACTCCAGGTGAAACGCTCCGATCGGGAAGACGGTGCCGTTGAGGAGGAGATCGATGCTGTGTCTGCCCGCGTAGTGACGGCGCGTGCTGAGGTCGATGATGAGCAGGCGCTTCGAGATGCGAGAGACGGCGTCCGGCTCGAGCGAGAGGCGCGTGAGCTTGAACACTTTGGGATTCGTCCGGCCGTTCGCCTTGACGTAGTGGATGCGGAAGTCCACCGCAACTTCTACCGCGGCGTGCGAGGTGTTGTGCACTTCGGCGGAGAATATCACCTCGTCGCCGAGGCGGAGGCGCTTCGGGGAGATGCGCGGATGCCGGACAACAAGCGCGTCGCCTGTGCCGAAGCCGAGCAGGGCGAGCGCGTCGGTATCACCGCGTTTGATGGCCGAGCGCAGCGCGTGCCGCACGATCCACTCGCGGTTCTGATCCGCCCCGCGCATCCATCTCCGGGCCGTTTCCACGAGCACGTCGGGATGGTCCTTGCCGATGTCGTTGAGATTGTTCGCGACGGAACGGCGCACGACGAGGTCGGGATCGTCCTTCAACAATTCGAGCAGCGCCAGCACGGGTGCGGGGTCGCGCTGAAACTCCTTCAGGCGAGGCGCCCACGGCAGTCTCGGCCGCGTGCCTTCGGAGACGAGGCGCCGCACGCGCGGATCGGGATCGGTTGCCCAGCGGCGCAACAGGGCGAGCGATTCTTCGGGGTAGCGCTCGAGGTACGGCCGAATGCTGAACTCCGCCGAGAATAACTTCGTGATGGTGCGCTGCGCATCCATCGACTCGGAAAAATGTTCGAGACCATAGGCGCCGATGAAGAGCGTGACAGGCAGATACACAAATCCTGTCAATGCACCTTCGTGCGCGGCCGGCACGCTCCCGCCGGCCACCGCGGCGAGCAGATGACGCAGCGCAGTCGGATAGTCCCGAGGCAGATGCCTCCGAAGAGCGTCCGCGATATGCCGCGCGCGCGGCATCAGTTCCAGCGCGTCGTATCCGTGACGCACATCCTCGAGGAACGCCCGCCGGTCGAAGTCTGGATGCACCGCTGTCACCGCGCTGGCGATACGTTCCGCGACGGAGAAACCGAATTGATTCTTGAGTGGCTCGGGCATGGCAGGACGAGGGACGGGGGACGGGGGAGTCGGGAGTCGGGAGTCGGGAGTTGGGAGTTGGGAGTTGGGAGTTAGTGTCACGTCCTAGCCGGGGTTGACAGTTTCACCCCTAGCAAGGAGCACAACCATGCAGCAACTTACAGCGGTTCGCCCCATCCTCCGATATAGTATTGCCTTCAAGAAAAAGGTGGTGGGAGAAATCGAACGCGGAAAACTGACGGTGGCAGAAGCGAAGCGATTGTACGACATTACGGGCAATACAACGATCCGAAAGTGGCTGAAATCTTTCGGAAAACACGATGGTACCACGCGCATAGTGAGGATAGAAATGAAAGGCGAATCGGATAAAGTGAAGGCCCAGGAGAAGAAAATACGGGAGTTGCAGGCGGCCTTGTCGGATGCACATCTGCGCATTCTCGTTCTCGAATCGACGGTCAGCGT